>DASXGF010000169.1:0-2164 GCA_036489275.1 Myxococcaceae bacterium
GCCGGCGATGATGTCCGGCAGCGCCTCGGCGGTGTGGAACTTCAGATGGTTGATGTGCATCACCACGATGCTCCCCGGCCTCGCCTGGGACAGGACCCACTGGACCAGTCGCTCCTTCGTGGCGTGCGCATCGGGGTCCCCCGACGGAAGGTCGTACTCCACGGTGACGAGACCCAGCTCGCCGGCGATCCGGATCACGCGCTGGTCGTACTCGCCATAGGGCGGGCGGAACAGGCGGGGCGTGTGCCCGGTCAGCGCCTTCACCTCGGCCTGGGTGCGAACGATCTCCGCGCGGATGCGCGATTCGTCCTTCAGCGCCGGGAGATGCGGATGGGTGTAGGTGTGATTGCCCAGCTCGAACTGCGGGTGGCTGGCGAGCTCCTTCACCTGCGCGACCTCCTCCTTGGCCCAGCTCCCGCCGAGGAAGATCGTCGCCGGCGCGTTCGCGGCGAGCAGTGCGGCGGTGACCCGCGCGTCGTACCGGCTCGGCTCACGGGTGGAGCAGGCGTCGAACGTGAGGGCGATCTCCTTCCGGTCACGCCTGCCGTGCGAGATGAGCTCCGGCGCCACCGGCGGGAGCGCGGGAGCCGGCGGAGCGGCGGCTGTGGCCAGGTCGGCCTCGGCCTTGGCCGCCGCCTCGGGAGTGGGATGCCCCGTCTCGGCGAGATGCTTGCCGGGGTTGCAGGCGACGAGCGGAAGCAGAAAGGCGCAGGCAGTTCTCACCTGGCGTCCGAGTCTGCCACGTCCTTCCCCCGCGCCTCGGCGCCTCAGCCCCCCGCACCCAGGGGGAGGCCCGTCGAGCGGCGCAGGGCGCCGCCCATCCATGCTCACAGCTGGAAGCCTATCCGGCCTCCGAAGGTCGCTCCGTTGTTGAGGTACGAGACCTCCCCGCCGAGGAGCAATCGCCCGAATCGCAACCCCGCTCCCATCCCGACGTGGATCCGCGCCACGTCACCCTTGAAGAAGAACCAGGGGCCGATGAACCCGTCCACGTAGACCTGCCCCACGTTGATCCGGAGCTTGAAATCGATCGGGATGCCCGCCGGCACGTCGCCGGACGTCGTCAGGAAGAAGCCCGGCTTGAAACCGAGCTGAAACCCCGGCGCCACCCGCCAGAGCGCGTCGAGCCCGAAGCTGAAGATCCCCATGCCGGGCGACTGCGTCCAGTAGTCCGCCCCCGCCCCGAGGTCGAACTCCTGCGCCTCGGCGGCCCTGGGCGCCATCGCCAGCGCCCCCACGAGCCCGAGGAGCAACCACCACCGTCTTCCATGTCTCACGTCGCCTCCATCTCGACCCGGCCAGAAGGCGAGTCAGGCCCTCGGTCCGGGCTGGGCAACCTACATCCTGCGCCCCACGCGCCTTCCGGCCTCCGCGCATGCTGTCGTAAAAATCTCACTCTCCCTCGTGCCACGGATCGCTCTCCTCTCCCTCCTGGTGTCGTTCGGTGCCGCCGCACAGGAGGACCCAGTCCATCAGATTGCCCGGGCGTACCTCGACGCGCTGACAGGCGTCGGTGACGATGCCGCGCGCGACGCGCTCCTGGGCGGCGTCACGATGAACGCGTCGATCGCCAGCATCGGGAGCTGGCGGATCATCGCCGAGGACCCGGTGCGCAAGGAGTCCGGCGCGCTGGGGACGGCCGCGCAGCTCATGGCCGACCTGGACAAGGCCGGGCGAGCCACGCTGGCCAATCTCCTCAACCAGGCCGGCGCGGTGGGCAACGACGTCGAGGTCCGTGAGCTCTCCGAGGCCGAGGCCAACCGGCTCCTCGCGCCGACGAAGGAACGCGCGAGCCGCTTCGTCCGCACCTTGCCCGTTCTGGCCTACGTCGCACGCGTGAGCAAGCCCGTCTACTGGCACCCGAAGAACCCCATCCGGCCGCTCCTCACCCAGGCAGGCGGCGACGGGACCTACTCGCTCGAGGTCCACCGCATGACCATCGAGAGCCTGGAAGGGCCACGGAAGGAAGTGCGCCGCTGGCCGCTCCGGGTGGTGCGCTTCACGACGTCGCGGGGCCTGGACACCGGCTGGAAGATCCTTCCGGCGTCCGACTGGAACGGCGACTAGCGGACCCGGGCAGTCACCTGCTCGAGCCGTCTCCGTGCACGCGCTGCTGGAGTGTCCACGTTCCCTGGAGATGGCCGTTGGGATCGGCGTTCGGGTC
>DASXGF010000292.1:0-13391 GCA_036489275.1 Myxococcaceae bacterium
TCGCCTGCCGTTCGCTCCTTGCTGTCGTCGCGTACGCACGCGCCCGGACCGAACGCCGGCTCAGGACTGGAGGAAGGCCAGTAGATCCGCGTTGATGACGTCGGCCTGTGTTGTCGGCATGCCGTGCGGGAAGCCCTTGTAGGTCTTCAGCGTCCCGTTCTTCAGCAGCTTCGCCGAGAGCGGCGCCGAGTCGGCGTAGGGGACGATCTGGTCGTCGTCCCCGTGCAACACCAGGACCGGCACCGTGATCTTCTTGAGGTCCTCGGTGAAGTCGGTCTGCGAGAAGGCGACGATGCCGTCGTAGTGCGCCTTGGTGTCGCCCATCATCCCCTGTCGCCACCAGTTCTGGATGATGGCCTCGTTCGGCTTCGCTCCCGGGCGGTTGTAGCCGTAGAAGGGTCCCGAGGCGAAGTCCCGGTAGAACACGGCCCGGTTGCTGGCGAGCTGCTTCTGGAGGCCGTCGAAGACCTCCTTCGGAAGCCCGCCGGGGTTCGCCGAGGTCTTGACCATCAGTGGCGGCACCGCGCTGCAGATCACCGCCTTGGCCACCCGGCTCTGGCCATGCCGCGCGATGTAGTGCACCACCTCGCCCCCACCGGTGGAGTGCCCGACGTGGATGGCCTCCTTGATGTTCAGGTGCGCCGTGACCGCCGCCAGATCGTCGGCGTAGTGGTCCATGTCGTGGCCGTCCGGCACCTGCGACGAGCGACCGTGCCCGCGCCGATCGTGGGCGATGACCCGGTATCCGCGGGCGAGAAAGAACATCAGCTGGCCGTCCCAGTCGTCCGCGGACAGCGGCCAGCCATGGCTGAAGACGATCGGCTGACCCTTGCCCCAGTCCTTGTAGAAGATCTCGACTCCGTCCTTCGTGGTGACCGTGCCCATCGTGTTGCTCCCTTCATTCGGATCGAAAGAGGTTGACCTTCGCCAGGTCCACCAGCTCGTCGCCTCTTCCGCTGAGGACCGCCTTCAGCGCGAAGAGGCCGAAGCCCTTCACCTGCTCGAGGCTGATGCTGGGCGGCAACGACAGCTCCTGTCGGTTGACCAGCACCTCCACCAGCGCGGGACCGTCGTGGGCCAGGGCCTGGGTGAGCATCGGCCTGACCTGATCCGGACGCTCCGCGGTGAGCCCGAGCACGCCGGAGGCCTCGGCGATCTTCGCGAAGCTCGGGTTCTCGAGATTGGTGGTGAACTCCACGAATCCCGCCGCCTTCATCTCCAGCTCCACGAAGGCCAGGGCCTCGTTGCGGAAGACCACCACCTTGACCGGCAATTGCTGCTGACGGAGCGTGAGCAGATCTCCGAGCAGCATCGCCAGGCCGCCGTCACCCGAGAAGGAGACCACCTGCCGTCCGGGGTGGCTCGCCTGCGCCCCGATGGCCTGCGGAAGCGCGTTGGCCATCGAGCCATGGTTGAACGAGCCGAGCAGGCGCCTCTGGCCGTTCATCCGGAGGTACCGGGCGGCCCAGATGGTCGGCGTGCCGACGTCGCAGGTGAAGATCGCGTCCGGTGCACAGATCTCGTTCAGAACGCGGGCGACGTACTGGGGATGGACCCGTCCGCCCTTCGAGTCGTCCCCTGCCAGCTCGTCCAGCCGCTTGCGCGCCTTCTTGTAGTGGTCCAGCGCGGCGTTCAGGTGGTCGTCGCTCTTCTTCTGGGCGAGGCGCGGAATCAGCGCCCGGAGCGTGGACTTGATGTCGCCCACCAGACCGAGGTTCACGCGCGCGCGGCGTCCGAGCTGCTCGCCCCGGAGGTCGACCTGCACGATCTTCGCCTTCTCCGGATAGAAGTTCCGGTAGGGGAAGTCGGTCCCGAGCATCAGGAGCAGGTCACACGCCATCATCGCGTGGTAGCCCGAGGAGAACCCCAGCAGCCCGGTCATCCCGACGTCGAAGGGGTTCTCGTACTCGATGAACTCCTTGCCCCGCATCGCGTGGACGATGGGGGACCGCAGCTTCCCCGCCAGCTGGATGAGCTCGTCGTGCGCTCCCGCGCAGCCCGCTCCACCGAGGATGGTCACCTTTCCCGCTGCGTCGAGCGCGGCGACCAGCCGGGAAAGGTCCTGCTCCGAGGGGGTCGCGGTCGTCTCCGGCTCGGGGATCTCCAGGCGGGGCGCCTCGGCCGCCTTGGAGAGCGCGACATCACCCGGAATGACGATGACCGAGACTCCACGCCGCGAACGGGCCGTCTGGATCGCCATCTCCAGAACCCGGGGCATCTGATCGGGATCCGACACCAGCTCGCAGTAGTGACTGCACTGGGCGAAGAGGTGCTTGGGGTCGGTCTCCTGGAAGTAGTTGCTTCCGATCTCCGGGGTGGGGATCTGCGCGGCGATCGCCAGAACCGGCACCCGGCTTCGGTGGCAGTCGTAGAGGCCGTTGATGAGGTGGAGGTTGCCCGGCCCGCAGCTCCCTGCGCAGGCGACCAGCTCGCCGGTCAGATGAGCCTCGGCTCCCGCCGCGAAAGCCGCGACCTCCTCGTGGCGGGTGTGGATCCAGGAGAGCTTCTCATGCGAGCGGATGGAATCGGTGATCCCGTTCAGCGAATCACCCGAGACCCCGTACATCCGTCTGACGCCCGCACCGATGAGGGTCTCGACGAGAACATCCGCCACGCGCGCCATGGCCACCTCCCGGAGAGGTCGTCCTCCGTACACCAGTACCAGTGAAGCTTCCACCAGTCGCAGGCTGCCGCGAGGCTCAGGCAAATCCGCTCGCCCGTGGGTACATCGAGGAGCCTCGGAGGCACGCACATGGAAGGTTCGATTCCCCAACAGATGAAGGCTGCGGTTTTGGACAAGTACGGTGGACCGGAAGTGCTGCACGTCGCGACGCTCCCGGTCCCGACACCAGCCGCCGACGAGATCCTCATCCGGCTCGAGTCAGCCGGGATCGGCGTCTGGGACGCAGACATCCGGGCCGGCGACTTCGAGATCGGAGAGCGCAAGTTCCCCAAGGTGATCGGCAACGACGGCGCTGGGGAGATCGTCGCCGTGGGAGCGCGGGCGAAGCGCTTCGCGCCCGGTGACCGGGTCTACGCCTACTCGATGGAGGGCGGCTTCTACGCCGGCTACGCGACGGTGGACCAGGAGAGCGCGGCGAAGGTTCCCACCGGGCTGAGCATCGACCGTGCCGGCGCGCTCGGGGCGGACGGCATCACCGCGCTCCGCGGGCTGGAGGACGTCCTGAAGATCAAGAACGGCGAGAGCCTCCTGATCTTCGGGGCGAGCGGAGGCATCGGCCACCTCGCGGTGCAGCTAGCCAAGCGAGAGGGCGCCCGGGTCTTCGGCGTCGCCTCGGGCGAGGATGGCGTCGCGCTGGTGCGCAAGCTCGGGGCGGACACGGTCGTCGATGGCAAGGAAGGCGCGGTCGCCGAAGCGCTCCGGAAGTTCGCGCCCGACGGGCTCGACGCGGCGCTGGCGCTGGCCGGCGGCAAGGGCCTCGAGGTCGCGCTCGGTCACATGAAGAAGGGCGGAAGGGTCGCCTACCCCAATGGCGTCGAGCCCGAGCCGCAAGCGCCGAAGGGCGTCAAGATCCAGAGTTACGACGGCGAGCCGGGGAGCGGAGCGTTCGAGCGCCTGGACAAGCTCATCGCGCAGGGCCCCTTCCACGTCGAGGTGCGGTTCTACGAGCTCGAGGACGCTGCGCAGGCGCACCGCGATCTGGAGAAGCACCACCTCGGCAAGCTCGCGTTGCGAATCCGCTGACCTCCAGCACGCGGGTGAACGTTCGCGGGGACACAGCGATCTGACACCTGTGATCAATGTGTCCCACGCATCGCTCGACGTGCACGTTCGTGCACGATCGGGCAAGCCAGGTGTGACGGGTGTGGCACGATCCGATCTCCGCCGTCACTCTGGCGGGCCCCTGGGCATGAACCTTGCTGAACGCCCCCGACTTCGCAGGGGGCGTCCAGCATGGATGGCGGTGTTCAGCTCAGACGGTCGCTCTTCGCTTTCGGGATCTCCGCCATCTTCACGGGGCTCGCCATCACGGCGTGCGGCCTGACCCCGGAGGAGCAGGAGGCAGTCTCCAGGGGCTCACCTCTGGCGGTCGCCTGTCCCACCGACCCGCGCACCGGCCAGGTCACCGCCTGTGACGGCGGCACGGACGCCGGCCCGGATGGCGGCCCCCGCGACGGAGGTCACGACGGCGGACCCACCGATGGAGGTCCCGACGGTGGGCCCCGGGACGGCGGTCCGGACGGAGGACCGCGCGACGGAGGGCCGGACGGAGGCCCCGATGCGGGCCACGACGGCGGCGTCGATGCCGGGCCCGATGGCGGTATCTGCGAGGCCCACGCCGCGAGCGGCTTCCAGGCCGACGACGGCGCGCCGATCGACTCCTGCAAGTGGCCCGCGCCGACTCACATCGAGGGCGTGAACCCCACCAACTTCATCCTCGACATCGGCGTGCTGAACATCGTTGGGAAGTTCCAGGACAAGATCACCCACGACACCGACATCTGCAAGGACGACCGGGCCTCGAGCGGCAGCGGCTACATCCAGGGTTGCCTCCGCGCGACCGCCGCTCCGGTCGGTCAGTGCCTCTCCGGCAGCGGCAAGATCTCGGAGGAGCACGGGAGCTGCAACACGCCCGATTGCGCCTGCGAGGGGGCGAACGGCACCTGCAAGGCGCCGGGATGCTCGATGGACAAGTCCGACTACACCTTCGGCGGCGGCGGCGGGTGGAACGTGAAGGGTGGGAAGAACCTGCCGATCATCGGCGCGCTGATGCCCACCGGGGTAAAAAATCCCCTCCGCGTCAACTTCAACCTCATCGGCCAGTTCGGCGGCGGCAAGAGCGACGACGATCGCAACGGCAGCTCGCCCTGCTTCAACTGCTGCGCCAACGGAAACCCGCTCTCCACCGACACGCTGCACGGCAACGCGGAACTCAAGATGACCGGGTTTCTGACCCTCCGCGTCTGGAAGTTCTGCGCCACGCTCACCGTCAGCGGCGCCGTCTGTGCGCAGGTCGACCGGGTCAACGAGTTGAGGTGCAACGGAACACGCAACATCGACTACAAGTCGCGCGTTCTGATGACAGCCAACTGGGGAAACTTCTATCTCGGCTATTGCCCGGGCACCGAAGACGACGACAAGCGGAACTTCCGAGGCGGCGTCTGCACCTACGACCCGACGAGGTCCACGTACCGCTGCGGCATCGGCTGGTTCAACCGGGAGTTCCCGTGGTTGCCGAGCTCCTCGTGGGACGTGTTCGGGAACGGCGCGACGCAGGACATCTGCCTGTTCTGAGGAGACAGATCCGAATGCACGCGACCTCTCGATTCGCTCCCCGCTTCTGGCTTCTCGCGGCGCTGGCGTTCCTCGCCGGCCTCGGCCCTCTGACGGCGCATGCCCAGGCCGTCCCCTGCTTCCAGGGCGTTGGGACGGCGCCGGTCACGCAGGGCGTCTACAAGGCGCCGCGAGCGGGCTACTACGTCAAGCTCTACCCCCGCACGGACGGCAGCGCGGTGGTGAACGTCGCCGTCGGCGGCAAGGAAGTGACCTTCTACGTCGGGTATCTGCTGGCCATCGAGGCCGACTACATCCCGGCGTCTCGTTCCACCGTCGTCGTGGCCACGGTCTCGAACCAGCGCTGCGGGACCGCGGCGACGATCCACGTCCACGCCGCCCAGCTGGACGACGGAGGCACGGCCTTCACCCACGCGATGGACTACGTCTCGGCCCACAACACCGGCGCCTACCATCGGGAGATCTGCCCGAACGGCGCCTACCAGACCATCACCCTCCTCGAAGGCGACAATCCGGTCATCCCGACGAATTCCCCCTATCGCCCGGCGATGAGCGGGGACATCCCCGACTTCACCGCGCCGATGACCTGTCCGACGCTGTCCTGGACGCGGGGCGGCGGCTTCTTCCGCTCCGGCCTCCAGGGGTGCGGTGGTTGCGGCGACCTCGATGGCCAGGCGTGCACAGACCCCTGCTTCGTCACCCCCGGCGTGATGCGCGGCGGGAGGTGCGACCTGCGGGCCGCGACGCCGAAGTGCGACCAGGCCGCCGGCCAGTACTGCCACATCAGCTCGACCAACGGGGACATCGCAACCTGCGTGTCGAACTGACGCTCCTGGCGCCGGGGGCGTGATCCCGCACCTTCGAGGACCCGGCCCACGCCTGCGCCTCACAACATGTCGAGGTTGGACAAGTTGTCGAGGCATCTCGCGTGGCCGCTCCGCGCGCCTGAGCTCGACTTCGTCTGCTTCCCCTCGAAAGCCGACCCGTTGCGACGGCAGAGCGCGCTGGTTCGGCTCTTGCTCAGGCCTTCCGGCAACCGAACCCCGGAGGGTCCCATGCAGCTCCGCCGCCGTCTCTTGCCGCTCCTCGTCCTCTGCTCCACCGGCTGCTACCACGCGAGCGTCGAGACGGGCCGCGCTGCCGGAAGTCAGCACATCGAGAAGGGCTGGGCCCCGGGATTCTTCTACGGGGCGGTGGGGCCGGGCACTATCGACGGGAAGGCCGGCTGCTCGCATGGAGTCTCGAAGGTGGAGACCAAGCACTCCTTCCTCAACAGCCTCGTGGGTGGTCTGACGCTCGGCCTCTATACGCCGATGACCATCGACGTGACCTGCGCCGCATCGCAGACGGCGACCGTCGTCACGATGGCCCCCGCGGGTCAGACGCCCCAGCGACAGGCCGGCCCCGCTCCGAACGTGGCGTTCCGGAAGGCGCCGGCGTCTCGATAGCCCGGCGAGGTGCCCTCAGCCGACGCGCTTCCGGGGGCGAGGGAACCCGTAGAGGTTCAGACGGCTCACGAGGGTCGCCCGCGAGATTCCGAGGAGCTTCGCCGCCCGGCTCTGGTTCCCCGCGCACGCGTCCAGCGCTTCCTCGATGCGCCGCCGCTCGTCCCCGGACTTCTCCTCCGGCGTTCCGGTGGCGGCTTGCACGGGCTCGTGTGCCGGCGCGCGGGCGGCGTGCGCTGCGAGCGAGACGACCTTGGGCCTCGGCTCCGGTCGGGACAGCGCGACGTGCTCCTCCGTCACCACCTCGCCCGGACAGAGCACGACGGCTCGCTCGAGCACGTTGCGCAGCTCGCGGATGTTGCCCGGCCAGGAATGGCGGCGCAGGGCCTCTAGGGCACCGCCACAGAGCTCCGGGGGCGTCTCGCGGCCGTGCGCCTCGGAGGCCTGCGCCAGGAGCTTCCTCGCGAGTGGCTCGAGCTCGTCGAGGCGTTCTCGCAGCGGCGGGACCACCAGGGAGATTCCGTTGAGGCGGAAGTACAGGTCGCGACGGAACGCTCCGCCCTCGCTCTCCGCGGCGAGGTCACGGTTGCTCGCGGCCAGCACCCGCACGTCCAGCGATCTTGCCTGGAGACTCCCCACCCGCCGCACCGAGCGATCCTCGAGGACCCGCAGCAGCTTGGCCTGCGTGGCGAGGGACATCTCGCCGATCTCGTCCAGGAACAGGGTCCCGCCGTCGGCGCCCTCGATGAGGCCCGGCTTCGAGGCGCTCGCCCCGGTGAAGGCTCCGCGCTCGTGTCCGAAGAGCTCGGACTCGAGGAGGTTTTCCTGGAGCTCGGCGCAGTTGAGGGCGACGAAGGCCCCCGAGCGCGCGGACAGCCGGTGGAGCTCGGCCGCGAGGACTCCCTTCCCCACCCCGGTCTCGCCAGCGATGAGCACGTTGATCCGGCTCTGCGCGATCCGGTCCAGCATCTGCCGGAGCCGCTCCATCGCCGTGACGACCCCGGTCCCTCCGGACGCGCCGGAGCGCACGGCGGCGGCCCCCCCTGCCTGGCACATCACGGTCGTGTCGCCGATCTCGAAGACGTCCCCACGCTTCAGGAGAGTCTTCTCTGCTCCGTGGAGCGGCCGGCCCATGTGGCGAGTCCCGGTGGTGCTGCCCAGGTCCTCGAGGACCACGTTCGCCGCGACATGCAGGCAGCAATGGGCGCGGGAGACGCGGGCGTCCTTGATGACCACGTCACACCCCTCGCCTCGGCCGAGGACCACGCGGCCCTTCTCCGGAAGCTCGAGCTTCCAGCTCTGCTCTCCCGAGAAGCCGAGGAGGACGGTGGGACGACGCAGCCGTCGCCGCTCGTCGTAGTCGCTGAGGGTCTTCTCGTGCGGATCGCCGTGTCGGAGGTCCCGCGGGCCTCCCTCTTCCTCTTGCATCGTCACCACCCCCGGCTTGGCCGGAGTCCGTCCATGGACGGGCCGCTTAAGACGCTGGAGCCGGTCGGTTTTCCTCACCGGCGCGAAGTCGACGGATGCGGGCGCGTACCGAGAGCCCGAGAACGCCCAGCCCCGCGAGCGCCGCCGCCACCCAGAGCCAGATCCGGGCCGGAGCTTCACGCGGAGTGACGGCTCCGTTGCCCACGAGCACGAACCGGCTCCAGGCCGCCGCCGGCGCGCCGCGGTGAATGGCCGAGCGCTTCGCCTCGGCGAGAGCGCCGCTCACCGACTTCCCGTCGCCCAGCGCGTCGTAGAAGTCCCGGAAGAACGCCTCGGCGTCCCGGTCCCGCACCGCTCCCAGCGTTCCGACCACCGCCGTTGCTCCCGCCTCGAAGAAGCTCCTTGCGAGGCTGAGGACTCCCTCGCCCCTCCGGACGGCACCCACCTGGCTCTCACAGGCCGCAAGCACCACCACCTTCCCACGCAGCGGGAGGGCGGCGATTTCCGGGACGGTCAGCAGACCGTCGTCCCCGCTCCCGGACGGAGCCAGGAGAACCGCCGACCTCTCGGGCGCGCTCTCGTCGGCGACGGCGTGCGTCGCGAGGTGGAGCAGCGAGAAGGCCGCGAGGTCTCCGGACTTCAAGAAGCCCTCCGAGGCATCCCTCCCGCTGACCATCCGGCTTCCCGCCGGAAAGGCGCGGACGGCGTGCTCCGCTTCCCGGCGGGCTCCCGGCAAGGGGACGTGGCCGAGCCGCCGGATGTGCTCCGGGATCGCCTGCGGACCTCCGGGCCCGGTCGGAAGCGCCGCGTCGGCGAGGGCAAGCGCGAGGCCGGTCCGACCCGTTCCCGTCGCCCGGAGCCGGAGCCAGGTCGCCACCGACGGCACCAGCACCATCTCGAAGCGCTCGGCGAGGAACACACCCCCGGGTGCCTCCCGGAGCGCGTCGAAGGGGAGCCGGTGCAGCGGGCCGTCGGGAACGATGAGCAGTTGGTGGATCTCGGGGCCGAGCTTCGCCGTCACCGGCCCGACCACCTGCGCCGCGAGCCGGCTCGACCCGGCGAGCTCGGAGCCGTCGCCGCGCTCGAGGAGGGGCAGCCAGAGCCTCACTTCCTCCTCGAGGTCCTCGCCGCCCTCGATGGGGACCGCGTGCACCGAGCGACGGGTCACCACGACGGCCCAGGAGGTGCCGTGCTCGTACGGCGAGTGGAGCGTCGGGTCGCGCTTCCAGACCTGGTACGAGACCAGGGCCTGTCCCTCGCCCAGCACCGATTGCACCTCGGTCAGCGTCGGCGGGGCCGGCTCCTGGGAAGGGCCCTGCCGCGGGCCGGCCGGCGCCACGAGCGACTCGAGCAGCGAGCGCGCCCGGAGCCGCTCCATCGTCTGGAACGACGCCTCGATCGTGCCCGGGTCGGGGGTCTTCCCACCGAACTCGAGCAGCGAGCTCGCGAGGACCTGGTACAGCGTGGCGAGGGTCTCCTCGTAGCGCATCCGGATCCTCGGATTCTCCTGGCGCTGCCGGAGCCGCTCGGCCAGCGCGAGCCCCGTCTCCCCTGCCCTCCGGGCCTCGTCGAAGCGGTCCAGGCGAAAGAGGACGTAGGCGCGCATGACGTTGCTTCTCGCCGCCTCGAACCTCGCATCCGGGCCGAGCGTCGAGACCAGCGCGCGATCCGCATGGGCAAGACCCGCCTCGCGCTGGCCAGCAGGACCCTCCGCCGCGAAGCGCGCCATCGCCCACAGCGGCACGTACGCCATGCTCCAGGACCTCGGGCCACTGTGCCCGGCCAGCGACGCCTCCAGCAGTGACCAGCCCTCGGGGACGGGCCCCAGGAGCAGGGCGAGCTGGACCTGCGTCGCATACAGCCCCAGCTCGTAGCCGTAGAGCAGGAGCTCCGCGCGCTCCTCCTCGACCAGCGCCTCCCTGAGCTCGCGCTCCGCCGCCTCCCGGTCGAAGCGTCCCCGCATCGCCATCATCGCGGCCATGCCCGCCGCCCCCGCCTTTCCCATGACCCAGGAGATGCTTCCCCGGGGGCTCTGCTCGACCAGGGCCAGGTAGTCCGCGCGGGCGGCCTCGTAGTTGCCGAGCAGCGAGCGAAGGTGGGCCCTCGCCACCACGTGCTGGAGGGCGAGCCAGAGCGGATCGGTTCCGCCCAGCTCGGCCAGCTCGTCCTCGGCGTGCTCGGCGACGCTCAGGTCGTCCTCGACCAGCCCCTTCCGCAGCCGCCACACCCGGACCAGCCGCCGCAGTTCGAGGTCACCCGAACCCTCGGCCAGCCGCTCGGCGCGAACGAGCAGATCCTCGGCCCGCTGATCGCAGATGGCGCGGGCGAAGCACCGGTCTCCGGTCAGCGTGGTCAACGCCGCGACCTGCCCGGTCACGTTCCCCTCGGCCTCGAACTTCGCCCGGGCCTCCTCGAACTCCCGCTCCTCCACGGCCTCACCGGCGAGCTCACGGGTCAGCGCGCTGTAGAAGACCGGACGACCATCGGCCGGCCTCTTCCGCTTGAGGCCCTCGAGGATTCCGAGCACCCGGGCGCGCCGGCCCACGTCGCCGTAGCTGGTCAGGCACCGGTAGTGCTCGAAGGAACGGGGGTCCCGCTCCAGCCGCCGCAGGCACTCCTCCACCGTCGGGATCGACGTCGACGCCGGAGGAGCCCCGAGGCAGAGGACGACCCCGACGAGAGAGGCGCCTGCTTTTAGCGCCGCTGGAATCACCGGGCCTCCCTGGAGGCGGGAGCGTACCGGAATCGCAACGCGATGTGGTTACGATGCCCACGTATGGCCGGCGAGCCGCAGGAGTTCGAGGCCCTTCGGCGCGTGCTGGAACGCACCCTCCGGAACCGTTGTTACGGCCTGCTTGCCTCTGCCCGGGACGACCTGGTCCAGAGCGCGATGCTCCGGATCCTGGAACGAGATCGCCGCGAGGATTTGGCCCGTCGCGGAGCGTCCTATGTCTTCAAGGTCGCACAGTCGGTGGTCGTGGACGAGCTCCGCCGGCTGGGTCGTGAGCGTCGGTTGGCGGAGGGCGTGTCGAAGGAGAGGCGCTCGCTGGTGGATCCAGTGAGCGGGATACAGCTTCGACAGTGCCTGGGGCGGCTCGAGGAACGAAGACGCATGGCTGTCACTCTCCATCTCTCCGGTCTCCGGATTCCCGAGATTGCCCGCGCCGGACGGTGGACGGAGAAGACCGCCGAGAACCTCGTCTACCGCGGGCTGGACGACCTCCGCGCGCTCCTGCGAGAGGGCGACCAGTGACCGGACCCCGAGACGACGAGTGGACCGAGGCGTTCCGGGCGTCGATGCCCCCCCAGCCGGAGCAGGCGTGCCCGGCGCCGGAGACGCTCTGGAGCGCGGCGCGGGGCGACCTGTCCGGTCCCGAGCTCGAGGCCCTGGCGTCGCATCTGCGGACCTGCGCCGCGTGCGCAGAGGCGCTGGCGGTCAGCGCCGAGCTCGCCACCGAGGCCGAGCCGCGCCCGGCGGCGGCGTCTCGCCGGCGCATCCCCCGGACCGCGGCCGTTGCCGCCGGAGTGACCGCCCTCGCCGCGGGGCTCGTCGTGTTCCTCGTCCAGCGTGCACCCGGGCCGCCGGGGAGCCGGGGAGCCGAGGTCGAGGCATCGCGTGGTGACATCGCCGGCGCGGCCGCGATCCGCTCGCTCTCCACCGAGCAACAGCCCGCGGCGGCCGCGCGGCTCCAGTGGACGCCCGTCGATCGGGCGCTCCGCTACCACGTGCAGCTGTCGACGGAGGACCTCCACCCCGTCTACGAGCGGACCGTGGAGGCGCCGGCGCTGACCCTTCCGTTTGCCCTCGCCGATCTCGCCAGACAGCGGAGTGAAGGCGTGGTGCTCCTCTGGCAAGTGGAGGCCCTGCTCCCCGACGGCCAGACGGTGCTCTCTCCCACCTTCCGGATGCGGCTCGTCCCGCCCGCGGACGCTCTCCGCTAGGCGTCACTCTCCCGGAAGCGCACCCTTCGGTGGGGTGAAGGTCTGGAAGAGGATCTTCCCGTCCCGCACGACGAAGGTGTCGGTCGCCTGAGAGATGACCGGTGCCCGCTCCCAGAGGATGTACCCCACCTCGCCGATGATCTCCTGCCGGGTCAACCGCATCGTCGCGAAGAACCCGTCGGGGAGGAGCTCGAACAGCCCGGTGAAGAAGCGCCGGATCTCCGCGCGTCCGCGGTAGGTGGCGTCGTGGGTGATCAGCACGGATTGCTCCGTGTAGTCCTCCATGATGGCGTCCACGCCCACCGTGGCCGCCATCAGATGCCTCTGGAGCACGGCTTCGGTAGACGTCCTGCTGAATTCCATTCTGACGATGCTCATGGTTCTCGTCTCTCCTCGTGCCTGGCGTCGACCTGACGCAGGTGCATCCGGGTAGCTACGAGCCGCTCGCCGGCCGGGCATGACCCGGCGTCCGGATGTTGTGCCCGAGCGTCCGCCGCCACCGGTCGCCTTTGCGAGCGAGCGGCGTTTCCCACCTCGCTGGCGAACGTCTTCCGGTGCGTCTGATCGCCCGGCGATGAACGGAGGCCGTTGAGCAGCCCGGCGAACTGCGATACGCCTCCGCGCGACCCCTGCAGGAGGCATCTCGTGAAAAGCACGACCCGCGTTTCGGTGATCGCTGTTCTGCTGATCGGAGTGCTTTCCTTCCCCGCCCGCGCCGCGGCCCAGCAGCGCCCGCCCATCGCTGACGAGATCGCCCAGGTCTACGGCTTCGGCTCGTGGGGCCAGGTCGATGCGGTGCGCTTCACCTTCGCGCTCGACGGCGGTCCCAAGCTCCGGTTCCACCGCTCGTGGATCTGGGAGCCGAAGGCGGACCAGATCACCTACGACGGTCCAGGCAAGGATGGCAAGCCGTTCAAGGTCACCTACAAGCGCTCCGAGCTCGCGAAACAGGACGCCTTCGTGAAGGAGATGGTCGACCCGGGCTTCTTCAACGATCAGTACTGGCTGGTCTTCCCGTTCCACCTCGTCTGGGACACCGGAGCGACGATCACCGATGGGGGCATGAAAAAGCTTCCGCTCGGGAAAGGGTCCGCTCGGAACGTGGTGGTGCAGTATCCTTCCGCCGGCGGCTTCCCGCCCGGGGACACGTGGTCCCTCTTCATCGGCAAGGACAACCGGATCCAGGAGCTCGCCTTCAAGCACGGGGGAACGGCCAAGCCGGCCGTCGTGCTCGCGACCTGGGAGAAGTACAAGAAGGCCGGTCCGATCCTCTTCTCGACCTTCCACCGTGGGAAGGCCGACGGACACCCGTTCACCGA
>DASXGF010000330.1:0-10613 GCA_036489275.1 Myxococcaceae bacterium
GTGTGCCACTGCTTCCGACCAGTCGGCCGGATCTGGTCTTGAGAGAACGAGCACCGAACGGAAACCTCGGACCACCGATTCGGGTCGGCTTCGAGCTACCTCCGCGCTCACCCCTGCGTTGAAGGTGTCAGGCACCTTCGAGAGCCCCGGTCCGCGCCCCCTGCACAGCAAGGAAGCTACGGAGCACCATCAGCGCCTCAGATGGCGCAGGATCTGCGCTCTTGCCGAAGGTGCCAGACACCTTCAAAAGTATCGCGATTCCAGCGACTTGGAACGTGCAGCTCCGGCGTCGAACCCGGGGCCCTGGACTCGACTTTGAGAATCGTTCTCAATATAAAGGAGGCAATGAGGAACCTCGCGCAGCTTCCGCCCGGCGCCCGTGCGCGCATCGATGGCTTCGGGTCGGACCTTCGCCCCGAGGTGGGGCGGCGTCTGCGTGAGCTCGGGTTCGTGGACGGGAACGTCGTGCGCTGCGTGCGCCGCGCTCCGTTCGGCGGTCCCCGCGTCTACGCCGTGTCGGGAGCTGCCTTCGCGCTCGAGATGCACGTCGCCGCGCACGTGCTGCTCGGCCCGGCGGACGGCGATGACGGCTCGCGCGGCTGAGCGCGCCGACGTCCTCCTCGTCGGCAACCCCAATTCCGGCAAGAGCCTGCTGTTCAGCCGGCTCACCGGCATCGCCCAGAAGGTCGCCAACTACCCCGGCGTGACCACCGAGGTCCGGTCCGGCCATGCCGGCGGCCTCGTCATCCACGACTACCCGGGCATCTACTCCCTCGAGCCGCTCACCCTCGACGAGCGCGTGGCCATCGAGCGGCTGGACAAGGCCCTCGCCGACCCCGGCACCAAGGCCATCGTCTGCGTCCTCGACGCCACCCGCCTCGAGCGGAGCCTCTACCTCCTCCTCGAGCTGCTCCCCCGCGCCCGCGCCGTCCACGTCCCGGTCATCGCCGCCGTGAACGTCATCGACGAGCTGGTGGGCCCGAGCGCGCGCCTCGACCTCCCCGGCCTGAGCGCCGCCCTCGGCTGTCACGTCATCGGCATCTCGGCCAAGACCGGCCAGGGCCTCGACGAGCTGCGGACCACGCTCCACCACCTCGACCGCGAGCCGCCCTGGGACGAGCGCTGCGTCACCCCCGGGTCGATCGAGGAGAAGAAGCACACCGCGAAGCGCCTCACCCGCGCCTACGGCCCGCGGGACGACGTCCTCCTCAAGTCGCAGGAGCGACTGGACCGGGTGTTCCTCTCCACGACGCTGGGCCTTCCGGTCTTCCTCGTGGTGATGGCCATCCTGTTCCAGGCCATCTTCACCTGGGCCGCGCCGCTCATGACGCTGGTGAGGGACGGCGTCGCGGCGACGGGCACCTTCGTCGGTCAGCTCCTCCCCGCCGGGTTCGCGCACGACTTCGTCCGGGACGGCGTGTTCGCCGGCGTCGGAGCGTTTCTGACCTTCGTGCCGCAGATCTTCATCCTCTTCCTGGTCATCGGCGCGCTCGAGGACTCTGGCTACCTCGCCCGGGCCGCGGTCATTCTCCACCGCCCGCTGGGGTGGTTCGGGCTGTCGGGACGGAGCTTTCTCCCGCTGCTCTCCGGCCACGCCTGCGCCATCCCCGCGATGATGGCCGCCCGGACCATCGAGTCGCCGCGCCGCCGGCTGATCACGGTGATGGTCATCCCCTTCACCTCGTGCTCGGCGCGCGTCCCCATCTACGCGCTGCTCATCGGGGGATTCGTCCCGGCGGTCAGCCTCGTTCCGGGACTGGTCGGTCTGCAGGGGCTGGTCTTCACCGGCGTCTACCTCTTCGGCATCACGAACGCGCTCCTCGCTGCCGCGGTGCTCGACCGGGTCACCCGGAAGCGAATGAGCGGCGGCCGGCTGGCGGACGCTCCGTTCGTGGTCGAGCTCCCGCCGTACCGCGTCCCGAGCGTCAAGCCGATCGTCATCGCCGCGGCCTCGCGCTCCTGGAGCTTCGTCCGCCGCGCGGCCCCGGTCATCTTCTGCGTCGTCGTGGCGGTCTGGTTCCTCGGCTACTTCCCGAAGGGCACCGGCCACCTCGATCAGTCGTGGCTGGCCATGCTCGGGCGCTGGCTCGAGCCGGTGTTCCGCCCCATGGGCGCGGACTGGAAGTCGGGCGTGGGCATCGTGAGCTCCTTCGTCGCGCGCGAGGTCTTCGTCGGGACGATGGGGACGCTCAACGGCCTCGAGGATGCCGGCACGCAGCTCGGCGCGCTCTCGACCCAGCTCCACCTCGGGGGCATGGGCCTCGCGGCGGCGCTCGCGCTCCTCTTCTTCTACGCGACCTCGCTGCAGTGCGCGTCGACGCTGGCGGTCATGCGCAAGGAGACCGGGAGCTCGCGGGCCCCGCTGTTCGCCTTCGTCTCGATGACGACCTTCGCTTACGTGGGCGCGGTGGTGACCTACCACCTGGCGCGCGCGCTCGGCGCCGCCTGAGGTCACGCGGGTGGCGGTCCGCCCGCATCCAAAAGGATGGTATACGGCTGACACGGACTTCCCGACCTGGCCTCTCCAGGCAACTCGAGGTCGGGAGTGCCGATGCCCCAGCGAAGTCACCTCCGATGCACCGGCCAGCGCGATGGGTCTCGTTGCGGATGCCCTCGGCAGCTGCATCCACTCCACACGGGGACGCTCCTGCTGTGTGCTTGGCCCGGGTGCTCGGAAGGGACGGCCCAGGACTCCATTCACGTGACCATCGAGCGGCGCTCGATCACGGCTTCGGCGCGGATCGTCCAGTACGATCGGGAGGGCGGTTCCCATCCTGGCGGCCCGCCATACCGGTGGCGGGACCCTGGGCCGTAGTGCCCGCGCCCCCGGACCTGGGGGGCCGTGCTAGGAGCGCCTCGTGCTGCTCTCCCGCTGGCGCGAGGTGCTCGTCGGGATCGTCCTCGCCGTCGTCGGCTGGGAGACGGCGCGGCTGCTCCCCGAGTCCTGGTACCTGGTCTTCGAGGGCGCGCTGGTCGCCTGGATCGGCGCGATCTACATCGGCTTCGGGCTGCTCTCCGGCACGCGCTCGGCCATCGTCGAGGTGCTGGGCGGGGTCGTGATGCTTTTCCTCGCCGTGCTCGGCACCTCCTGGGCGTCCTGGCTGCTCACGCTGGCGCTGGTGCTCCACGCAGGCTGGGACCTCGCGCACCACGAGGGACGCATCAGCAAGGCCGTTCCGCGCTGGTACCCTTCCTTCTGCGCGGCGGCCGACCTGGTCCTCGCCGGGCTGTTCTGGGCGACCCGACCGGCGCTCTGACAGGGTTGCGACGGCACCGGTGGGAAACGGCGGTTATCTCCGGCGCACCATGCCGCGCCCCGTTCCACCGTTCTCCGTCCTCGACCTCGCGCCGATCTGCGAGGGAGGTGACGCCGCGCAGACGCTCCGGAACTCGCTGGACCTCGCGCGGCACGCCGAGCGGCTCGGGTACGAGCGCTACTGGCTCGCCGAGCACCACAACATGCAGGGCATCGCCAGCTCGGCGACCTCGCTGGTCATCGGCCATGTCGCCGCGGGCACCTCGCGCATCCGGGTGGGGGCGGGCGGCATCATGCTCCCCAACCACGCGCCGCTGGTCATCGCCGAGCAGTTCGGCACGCTCGCCACGCTCTTCCCCGGGCGCATCGACCTCGGCCTCGGCCGCGCGCCGGGAACCGACCCTCGCACGGCCTACGCCCTCCGCCGGAACCTGAGCGGAGACTCCGACCAGTTCCCCCAGGACGTGGTCGAGCTCCTGACCTACCTCGGCAAGCCTCGCCCCGGTCAGCGGGTCCACGCCGTTCCGGGGGAGGGGACCGAGGTCCCGGTGTGGATCCTCGGCTCGAGCCTCTTCGGGGCCTCGCTCGCGGCGGCGATGGGGCTGCCGTTTGCCTTCGCCTCTCACTTCGCCCCCGCGCAGCTGATGGAGGGCATCGCTCTGTACCGGAGCAAGTTCGAGCCCTCGCAGTGGCTCGCGGCACCGCGGGTGATGGTCGGCTCCACGGTCGTGGTGGCTCCGACCGACGAGGAGGCGCGCTTCCACTTCTCGTCCCTGCAGCAGGCCTTCCTCAATCTCCGGAGCAATCGCCCGGGCCGACTCCCGCCGCCGCGGAAGGGGTTCGACGAGACCCTCGGCCCCGTGGAGCGTGAGCTCCTCGGCGAGGCGCTGTCCTGTGCGTTCGTCGGTGCGCCGGAGACCGTGCGCCGCGGCCTGGAGGGGTTCCTCGCCCGGACCCAGGCCGACGAGCTCATCGTCTCGGGGCAGATCCACGACCACGCCGCGCGCGTCCGCAGCTACGCGCTCCTGGCCGAGGTGCGCGACCAGCTCGCCGGGCGCGCTTCGGCGTAGCTCAGGCCCGCCCGAAGGGGATCGTCAGAACGACGGAGCCGGTCTCGAGCTAGTCCTTCAGGAACCGCGTGACCGGGATCGCCTGGTCCGTCACCTCGGTCCGCTTGTGGTGCTCGCCCGAGGGGAGCTTCAGCTGGACCAGGTCCTCGCCGATCCGGGTGTGCGCCTCGCTGTGCAGGTGCTGCGGCTGCGCGGACGCGGGGCGCTTGTTCCAGGGGTCGGACGGATGGCTCACCGGGGGCCCCTGCAGCAGCTTGGGGATGTCCCAGACGAAGCCCGCGCGGGTGTACTCGGACGGCGTGTGGAGCCCGGTGTCCATCCGGATCGCGTCCTTGGGGCACGCGTCCACGCACAGGCCGCAGACGATGCACCGCAGTTCGTCGATGACGAACTGGGTCGGGTACTTCTCGATGACCCGGCTCTCGCCTGCCGGATCGCTGGTCTCGTACTCACCCGCCTCGATGAAGATGCACTGCGCCGGGCAGATCGTGGCGCACATGTAGCAGGCCACGCAGCGCGGCTTGCCATCGTCGCGGGGCACAAGCCGGTGCAGCCCACGGTACCCGGGCGGATAGGGCGACTTCTCCTCGGGGTAGCTCACCGTGGAGACCAGGTTCAGGCCCTTCCGGTCGACCACCTGGGTGTTCCTGTCGACGGGATTGAACAGGTTCCGCAGGAAGTGCCGGGTGGTGATCGCCAGGCCACGGAGCAGCTCGGGGACGTAGAGGCGCTCTCTCAGGTCCGTGGTCGGGTTCTTGCTCGCCTTGTAGGCCATGGAGTTCCGGGGAAGCCTAGTGGTGGGACGCGGCGGCCGCACCCGGCAAGGGAGCGGGCGGGTGGCCGTGCGCGTCGGCCGCGGGGTGCGCATCGTCGGTGGGGTGGCCCGCAGGCTCGGCCTTCTTGAAGGTCAGCGCGAGGATGAACCCGATCTCCAGGAACCCGAGCACCGCCAGGCTCCGCAGCGACGGGTCGATCAGGATGAGGGCTCCGGTGACGAAGATGTTCGTGAGGGCCAGCGGCAGGAGGATCTTCCAGCCCAGGGTCTGGATCTGATCGTAGCGGAACCGGGGGAAGGTCCAGCGGATCGCCAGCTGGACGTAGCAGAGGATGAGGACCTTGACCCAGAAGATGGTCGCGTAGATCGCGCCGAGCAGCCACCCCAGGTCGCGGGTCGTGAGCCAGCGGGTGAGCGTCGAGTCGAACCCGAAGCCGATGTTCCAGCCGCCGAGGAAGAGCGCGGTGGTGATCGCCGCGAGGATCACCACCTCGGCGAACTCGGAGATCATGAACAGCCCGAACTTCATCCCCGAGTACTCGACGAAGTAGCCGATGATCTCGCTCTCGCCCTCGGGCACGTCGAAGGGCGCGCGCTTCGTCTCGGCGAAGGCCGCGGCGAAGAAGACGATGAAGCCTACCGGCTGGAGGAAGAGGCCCCAGGCAGGGATGCCCACCTTCCCGAGGATGCCGAGCTCCTCGCTGGTCCCCCAGAGCTGGACGGTCTGCCCGGCGATGAGATCGGGGATCCGGAGGCTGGAGAACGCCATCATGATGCCGACGAGCCCGAGGCCGAGGGCGACCTCGTAGGAGATCATCTGCGAGCTGGCGCGCACACCGCCGAGCAGCGCGAACTTGTTGTTGCTGGCCCAGCCGGCGAGTGACGTGCCGTACACCGCCAGCGAGGCGATGGCGAAGAGCCAGAGCAGCCCGAAGTTGGGGTTCGCAATCTGGAGCCCGACCCGGCTTGCGATGTTGAGGGACGGGAACCGGACAAGAACCTCGGGGCCGACCGGCACCACGGCGAACAGCGCCAGGACCGGAGCAAAGGCGAGGACCGGGGCAAGTCCGAAGAGGAGGGGATCGGCAATCTTCGGCCGGAAGTCCTCCTTGGTCAGCATCTTGATGGCGTCGGTGGCGACGTGGAACACGCCGCCCAGCGGACGGCCGCGCAGTCCGGGAAGGTTGATGGTGGCGCGGTTCGGACCGATGCGGTCCTGCATCATCGCGCTCCACTTCCGCTCGGCGAGCGTGAGGAAGGTCGCGATGATCATCACGAACCCGAGCAGCAGGATGAGCATGTTGCTCACCCATGCCCAGCTTCCCAGGAAGGCACCGACGACGTAGGCCAGCGCACTCAGGCCGAAGATGGCCCCGATGATGACTCCGATCGCGACGAGGACCGAGATGGCTTTCATCGTCAGATCCCCCTCACCCGGGTCGGTCCGAACTCACGGTACCCGGGCGGCCGTCCGTCCGCGGCCGTCGGGAGCGGGTTGAGACCTCGGGTCGTCTTGAGCGGCGGCGCCGCGCCGTCCCAGTCGAAGCTCGCGAGCTCCGTCACCCGTGGAGCCCACTCCCGGAACACGTCCCGGGCGCTGGCGTGCATCCAGGGGAAGCCGAACTCCTGGGCGAGCTGCACCGCCCACTGCCAGTGGGGCCGGACGTCGGCGCGCGCCGGATAGGCCCGCCGGAAGCGCTGGGTGATGCCGTCGAGGTTGGTGAAGGTCCCCTCGTCCTCCACGTGGACCGCCGTGGGGAGCAGCACGTGCGCCTGCGCGGTGATCGGCGACTCGTTCGACGCCTGCAGCACCACGTACTCGACCCGGGCAAACCCCTGCGACACCAGCGAGGGATCCACCGGGACCTCGCCACCGACCGCGTAGAGCGCCTTGATCTTCCCGGAGTTGATGGCCTGGGCCAGCTCTGAGAACTGCTTCAAGGTGAGGTCCAGACCCCGGGCGATCCATTCGAGCCCGCGCCGGTTGGGGTTCTTGTCCGGGGTCATCAGATAGTGGTCCCCGGGGCCCTCGTGCCGCCCGCCCACGTACACCGAGCGGACTCCGAGCGCGTCGCGCGCGAACGCCAAGGAGGCCAGGAGATCCTCGTTCGAGGCCACGGGCGAGACGAGCACCGCGAGGCCCTCGGTCCCGGCCAGCGCCTTGAACTGCTCGGCGACGGACTTGAGCGCCTCGGGGACGGTGCACTCGCGCCGGTCCTCGCCGCGCCCGAGCATCGCTGCCGCGAGCCGCTGCTGGTTCACGTACTTGTAGGAGAGCCGGCCCTGGTCGCACATCCAGCTCTTGTTGATCTGCTCGTTCTCCCGGGGCCGGTACCGGTAGGTGTCCTGCCCCATGAAGTCGACGAAGGTGTTGCAGCCGCGCGAGCAACCGGTGCAGACGCTCGGCGTCGCGGAGAGGAACCAGCTGCGGGCCCGGAAGCGGAAGTCGCGGTTCAGCAGCGCTCCCACCGGGCAGATGTCGACGGTGTTCCCCGAGTAGTTGCTGTCCAGCTGCTTGCCGGGGAAGGTGTCGATGTACTCGGCGCTGCCGCGGCCGAACATGCCGAGCTGCGGCTCCTTCGCCACCTCGGCCATGAACCGCACGCACCGGGTGCACTGGATGCAGCGCTCCTGGTCCAGCACGACCGTGGGGCCGAGGACCTTGCGCTTGTTCCGCATGACCTTCTCGCCCTCGAGGCGAGACGAGCGGTAGTCGTGGAGCTGGTAGTAGTCCTGGAGCTTGCACTCCCCGGCCTGGTCGCAGATGGAGCAATCCACCGGGTGATTGAGGAGGATCATCTCCAGCACCGCGCGCTGGCTCTCCTGGACGCGCGGGTTCTTGGTGTGGATGACCATCCCCTCGGCCATCGGGGTCTGGCAGGCCGGAACGAGCTTCGGCGAGTTGCTCACCTCCACCAGGCACATGCGGCAGTTGGCCGCGATGGAGAGGCGCTGGTGGTAGCAGTAGTACGGGATGTCCGCGCCGACCTTCTTCACCGCGTCGACCATGTTCTCGCCGGGCTTGGCGACGAGCTCCTTGCCGTCGACGGTCACGGTGACGAACCCGGGGTGCTTCGGCGCGGGCTTGCCGCCGGGCGTGGGCGGAGGCGTCGGGGGCTTGGCCGCGGGCGGCTGATGCTCGATGCCCGCGCGCGGTCCGCTCGCGGTGGGCGAGGAGGGCGGGTTGCTCGGGCTCGGGCCAGTCTGTGCGGCCGGGTGCGTGGTGGGCGCGCCGGGCGCCGGCTGGGCGTTCCCGTCGGGCTTCTTGCCGTCGCTCTCGCTCACTGCTCCACCTCGCCGCCGATCATGTTGATGGTGTCGAAGGTCGGGATGAGGTCCGCGAGCATCCTCCCTTCGATCATCCGGGGCACTCCCGACAGGATGGCGAACCCCGGCGAGCGGACGTGAACCTTGTACGGGCGTCCCGTTCCGTCGCTGACCAGATACCAGCCCAGCTCGCCGTTGGCGGCCTCGGTGCAGTCGTAGACCTCGCCCGGCGGGACCGGCACGCCCTCCATCACCAGCTTGAAGTGCGAGATGACGCCTTCGATGGTGCCGTAGACCTCGGCCTTGGGCGGGAGCGCGATGCGCCAGTCGTCGACCATGATCGGCCCCGGAGGCGCCTCCTTCAGGGCCTGCCGGATGATCTTCTCCGACTGCTTCAGCTCCTCCATGCGCATGAGGTAGCGGTCGTAGTTGTCGCCGTTCTGGCCGATGGGGACTTCGAAGCTCATCCGGTCATAGACCCAGTAGGGCTGGGCCTTGCGGACGTCGTAGTTGATGCCGTTGGCCCGGAGGCAAGGACCGGTGAAGCCGAAGTCCAGCGCGTCCTGCGCGGTGATGATGCCGGTCCCGCGCATGCGGTCCACGAAGATGCGGTTGTTGGTGAGGAGCCCGTCCACCTCGACGAGCAGCTCGTGGATCTTGTCCAGGCTCCGGTAGACGCGATCGACCCAGCCCTCGGGCAGATCCCGGTTGAGGCCGCCGACGCGCCCGAAGGTCGTCGTGAGCCGCGCGCCGGTGAGCTCGCTCACCCGGTCCATGATCAGCTCACGGCCCTCGATGGCGTAGAGGAACGCGGAGAACCCGCCCAGCTCGAGGCCGATGGCGCCGACGCAGGTGAGGTGGTCGTGCATCCGGTGCAGCTCGGAGGAGGCGACGCGGATGTACTGGGCTCGCTCGGGGATCTCGAGGCCGACCAGCTTCTCCACGGCCTTGAGGAACCCGAGGTTGTTCATGATCGCCGACACGTAGTTCAGGCGATCGGTGTAGGGCAGGCACTGGTTCCAGGTGACGTTCTCGCAGCTCTTCTGGAACCCGCGGTGGAGGAAGCCGATCTCCGGATCGGCGCGCATGATGGTCTCGCCCTCGAGCTCCACCCGCATCCGGACGGTGCCGTGCATCGCCGGGTGGGAGGGCCCGAGGTTGATCATCATCCGCCGGGTCTGGAGGGTCGCCTCGAGTTCGGAGTCGTCCTCCGAAGGCAGCTCCTCGATCTGGTGGTCGTCGGGGTTGGCCATGTTCTCGGTCAGGCGGTGCCCGAGGTGCCGGGGCCGCGGAAGATGTCGCGGATGGGCCGCTCGGGGATGAGGGGCTGGCGCTCGCGCAGCGGGTAGTCCTTGCGGAGCGGATGTCCCTTGAACTCCTCGTAGAGAAGGATGCGTCGCAGGTCCGGGTGGCCGGTGAAGCGAACGCCGTAGAAGTCCCAGACGAAGCGCTCCCACCAGTTGGCGCCCTGGAAGATGGACGTGACGCTGGGGACCTCCGGGTCCGACTCGGCGACGCGGACCTTGAGGCGCAGGTGCTCGTTGTGGGTGACTGAGTAGAGGAAGTAGACGACCTCGAAGCGCGGCTCGGCGTCCGGCAGCTGGAGACGGTCCACCGCGTCCATCGACAGGAAGAGCTTGAAGTCGAGCTGTGGGTCGTCCTTGAGGTGGGCGAGGACCGGTCGCAAGGACTCGGCCTTCAGGACACCCCAGGCGCCTCCGGTCCGGTCGGTGTACTGCTCGACGAACGCGTCGGGGTACTTCTCCTGGACGAGGGTCAGGGCGCGGCGGCTCACGGTGTTCTGGGAAGCCTTTCCGGGAGGGGGAAGCGTGCCGAAGGGCGCCGCGGGTTCTACTGACCGTCGTCGGTCGCGTCAACGGACAACCTTGAAGAAGATGGCGCACTTACCGCGCCGAGCAGGGTCGCTCTCGCGGAGCGCGGCGACCGCCGGCCGGGGTAGGGTGCGCGCGCATGGAAGGCCCGAGCGTCCAGGAGCGCTACGCCCCGAAGAACGCGTGCTTCGGCTGCGGTCCCTCGAACCCCAAGGGCTTGCGGATCCGGAGCTTCGAGGAGGGGGACCACCTCGTCGCCCGCTGGCGGCCGGAGGACCACCACCAGGCGTTTCCCGGGGTGCTGAACGGGGGCATCGTCGGCGCCCTGCTGGACTGCCACTCGAACTGGGCGGCCACGGTGGCGCTGATGCGCGCGCAGAAGCTCGAGTCGCCCCCCTGCACGGTCACCTCGG
>DASXGF010000175.1:0-5568 GCA_036489275.1 Myxococcaceae bacterium
CCGGCTCATCGGGCCGTTCTCCCACACCTGCGCATGCCCGCGCCTCTCGTCGCCCGAGCGCTCATCGATAGAGTTTCCCCACGGCCATGCTCGCACGACGGCAGAGGAGCCCGCTGCTCCGCACCGCGCTGGCCGCCGCCATGGCAGGGCTCGGGCTCTGTGCCTGCAGCGGCGAGGTGATCCCTCCCGGAGGAGACCCCGGTCCCCCACCGCCCGGCTCGGCCACGGGCCCGGACGGCGGCAACGGCGACGGCGGGCCCGGTGGAACGGACGCGGGGAAGCCCGATGGGGGCGCTGCCGACGCGGGCAATCCGGGCGGCGACGCCGGCGCGGGCGGAGACGACCGCTTCCCGGTCAGCGCCACCGTCTACCGCGACGTCTCGGGAGCGCCACTCGATCCCAGCTCGGCGCAGATCATCGCCCACCTCGCCGACGCCGGCTGGGGCTCGGGGGCGATGCAGATCGACTTCAGCTTCGACGTGCTGCACGCCGACTCCTCGGTGCAGCCGAGGGCCTTCACTCCGGCGTCCGGATACTACAGCCCCGACTGCGACCAGGTCCCGGTCCCCGTTCCGCCGGGCGGCGCGGCGGAGGGCTCGAGCAACTACGCCTGCGACACCTCGAGGAACGACTGTCATCTCCTCGTGTACCAGGGCCGCCGCCTCTCCGAGCTGTACCAGGCCAGCATCTCCGGCGGGCTCTCCACCGGCTCGCCGTTCACCACGGTGTGCGCCGTGGTCTGGGATCTGGATCGCGACTACTGGCAGCCGGGGACGCCCTACTCCCGCGGCGACCAGTGCACCAGCGCCGACGCCGCGGGACTCCCCATCGCCCCGCTCCTGGTCACCGGTGCCGAGCTCCAGATGGGCGTGGTTCCCCACGCGCTGCGCTTCATCCTCCCCAACCCGCGCATGGCCGCCGGGGTCTACGTCCATCCGGCCACGCACGCCGGAGGGCCGAGCGGCGACGCGCTCTACCCGCCGTACGGGGCGAGGTTCCGTCTGCGGTCCAGCTTCGATCTCTCGCGCCTGCCGAACGCCGCGGCCCGGGCGGTGGCCGTGGCGCTCCAGAAGTACGGGATGATCCTCGCCGACGGCGGGAACATTCCCCTCACCATGGACCGCAGCGCGGCGACGTACCTCGGGCCGAGGGACCTGGCTCTCCTCCAGGTCTCCGACTTCGAGATGGTGGCGCCGGAGAGCGGGCAGATCGCCTTGACCTACGACTGCACGCGGACTCCCGTGACGCAGTAGCGCCCGTGCTCAGGAAGTGTACGCGGCCTCTCCGTGCTGCGTGGCATCGAGCCCCTCGCGCTCCTCGTCCTCGTGCACCCGGAGGCCCATCGTCCGGTCGAGCACGAAGAGGATGCCGAGGGTCATCACGAGCGTCCACGCGCCCGCGGCCAGCAACCCCACTGCCTGCTTCCAGAGCAGCGACGGATCGCCGGCCAGCAGCCCATCCGCGCCTGCCGGGTTGAGCGCCTTCCGGGAGAAGACTCCGACGAGCAGCGCCCCGAGCATGCCGCCCACGCCGTGCACGCCCCAGGCGTCGAGCGAGTCGTCGTAGTGGAAGCGCCGCTCCTTGAGCTGCACCGCGCCCCAGCACACGAGACCGGCGATGGTGCCGATGATCAGCGACGCCGCCGGAGAGACGAACCCCGCGGCCGGAGTGATGGCCACCAGCCCGGCGACGAGACCGGAGACGAATCCGAGGAGCGTCGGCTTCCTCCGGAACACCCACTCGGCGATCACCCAGGCCATCGCCCCCGAGGCGGCCGCGATGTGCGTCGTGGAGAAGGCGAGCGCGGCGATCTGTCCCGCCGAGAGCGCGCTCCCGGCGTTGAACCCGAACCACCCGAACCAGAGCAGCCCGGCGCCGGTGATGGTCATCGGCAGGTCGTGGGGGATGAACTTGTCCCGGCCGTACCCCACGCGCTTGCCGATGAAGAGCGCGCAGACGAGCGCGGACAGGCCCGCGGTCCAGTGGACGACCGTGCCGCCGGCGACGTCGAGCACCCCCAGCGTCGCCATCCAACCACCGTCCGCCCAGACCCAGTGGGCGACCGGGTCGTAGACCAGCGTGCTCCACAGCAGGGTGAAGGCGACGTAGGCGCTGAACTTCATCCGCTCGACGAACGCGCCGCTGATCAGCGCCGGGGTGATGATCGCGAACTTCATCTGGAAGGCCATGAAGACCAGCGCCGGGACGCTGCCCTTCAACGTGCCCGCCATGCCGTTGAGCAGGAGGTAGTCGAAGCCGCCGATGAGGCCGCCGTGCGTCTTCCCGAAGGCGAGCGAGTACCCGAAGAACACCCACTGGATCGTCACCAGCGCCAGCGCGAAGTGGCTGTACATCAGCGTGGCGAGCACGTTCTTCCGGCGCACCATCCCGCCGTAGAAGAGCGCCAGCCCCGGGGTCATCAGGAGGACGAGGGCCGCGCTCACCAGCATCCACGCCGTGTCCCCGGTGTCCGCGTGGGCCTCGGTGGCCTGGGCCCAGGCGCTCCCGGGCGAGCAGAGGACGGCGGCACAGAGGGCCAGGCCTGGAGCCCGGACGGTCGGTCGGTCCATGGACCCCGACTGTCGCATTGACGCGTTGCGTGTGCCACAGGTGTGTCGCGCCCTGTCGGTAACTCTTGGGGGCCTCCCGGTGTTCAAGGCCATCAGCATGCGTGACCCCCTGCTCGCGGTCCTCCTCCTCGCCGGCTGCGCCACGGCCTCGTCCGGGGGAGGCGCGCCGGCGGCGGTCGCTCCGCGCGTCGAGCCGCTCCAGCTGCCCGCTGTGTCCTGGTCCGGCGAGGCGCAGGCGGTACACCTGCTCAACCGCCTCGCCTACGGCCCGTCCCCGGCCGACCTTCGCCAGGTTCAGCAGATGGGGCCGGCGGGGTGGATCGCCCAGCAGCTCGTGCCCGCGGACATCGACGATTCGGCGGTGGAGAAGCGGCTCGCCGACTTCCCCTCGCTGTCGATGAGCACCGCCGAGCTCGTCGCGCGCTACCCGCGGGCGAAGAAGGTGGCGCAGGCGAAGGGAATCTCGCTGGAGGGCAAGAGCCCCGAGCAGATGCGGGCCGAGCTGGTGGGCGTGGTCGAGCCGTTCCATCTGCCGCGGCAGGTGGGCGCCGAGCTCGTCGCCGCGCGCCTCATCCGCGCCGCCGAGAGCCGCCGGCAGCTTCAAGAGCAGCTCGTCGACTTCTGGTTCAACCACTTCAATGTCTCGGCGGACAAGGGCGCGGTCCGCTGGATGGTGTCGCCGTACGAGCGCGAGGCGATCCGCCCGCACCTGTTCGGGACCTTCCGTGAGCTGCTCGGGGCGGTGGCGCACCATCCGGCGATGCTCTTCTACCTGGACAACTGGGCCTCGACCCGCGAGGGATTCAACGCTCCTCGGCGTGGGCGGGTGGGGCTGAACGAGAACTACGCCCGCGAGCTGCTCGAGCTGCACACCCTCGGCGTGGACGGCGGCTACACGCAGCAGGACGTGCGCGAGGTGGCCCGCTGCTTCACCGGCTGGGGCATCCGCAAGCCCAACGAGGACGGAAGCTTCGAGTTCCACCCGCAGGCGCACGACCGCGGGAGCAAGCGCGTCCTCGGGGTGGAGATCCCGGCCGGGGGCGGGATGGAGGACGGCGAGCGGGTGCTCGACCTGCTCGCGAGGCACCCGTCGACCGCGCGGTTCGTCGCGCGGAAGCTGGCGCAGAAGTTCGTGATGGACTCTCCGCCGCCGGCGCTGGTCGAGCGGGTGGCGCAGGTGTTCCTGCGGACCGGAGGCGACCTGACCGCCACCTACCGTGCGCTGTTCGAGAGCCCCGAGTTCTGGAGCGACACCGCCCGGGCTGCGAAGGTGAAGACCCCGCTCGAGTTCACCGTGTCCGCGGTGCGCGCGCTGGGGGGCACGACCGCCGGCGACGTCCCGATGATTCAGGCGCTCACCCGGATGGGGCAGCCGCTCTACCGCGCGCAGCCGCCCACCGGCTGGCCCGAGGTCTCCCAGCCCTGGGTCAATCCCGGAGCGCTCGTCGCGCGCATCGACTTCGGGCTGAAGCTCGCCTCGGGGCGCCTGACCGGGACCGAGGTCCCGCTGCCGTCGGTGAACGGCACCCCCGACGAGGTGGTGGACCGGACCGCGCGCGCCATCCTTCACCGCCCACTCGGCGAACAGACGCGCTCCACGCTCCTCGCCGCCCTGGGCGTCTCCGAGGTCATGCCCGACGGCGAGCAGCGCCGCGTCGACGGGGCGAAGCTGGTGGGACTTCTCCTCGGTGCCCCGGAGTTCCAGAACCAATGAGCGCCTTCTCCCGCCGCCACTTCCTGCGAGGAGCCGGCGCGCTCGCCGCGCTCGGCGCGGTTCCCGGGTTCCTCGGGCGCGCGCTCGCGGCCTCCGCCCCCGGCTCGGGCAAGACGCTGGTGCTGGTCTTCCTGCGCGGCGGGGCGGACGGCCTGTCCATCGTTCCGCCGGTGGGAGATCCGGCCTACCGCGCCGCGCGTCCGACGATCGCCCTGGCCGCGCCGGGTAAGGAAGGCGGCACCCTCCGGCTGGACGACGTGTTCGCGCTTCATCCGGCGCTCTCTCCGCTCCTGCCGCTGTGGAGCGACCGCACGCTCGCCATCGTGCACGCCGCCGGATTACCGGGCGCGACCCGCTCGCACTTCGACGCGCAGGACTTCTGCGAGAGCGGGACGCCCGGGCTCAAGTCCACCGCCGATGGGTGGCTGAACCGCGCGGTCCAGCGCTCCGGCGGACCCGAGGGCGCGTTCCGCGTGGTCGCGATCCAGCCCACCCTTCCGCGGATGCTGGTGGGGGATGCGCCGGCGGTGGCGATGTCCTCGCTGGGGCAGTTCCGGATGCCGGGCGGACCGGCCGGGAGCAGCGCGTTCGACGCGCTCTACGCCCAGGCGGTGGACACGGCGCTCCGCACGACGGGCATCGAGACCTTCGAGGCGCTGCGAGAGGCCGGCTCGGCGAAGCTCGCGCAGCTGCCGCCGGCCAACGGGGCGGAGTACGGAGGAGCGCCCATCGCCCGGCGCCTCCAGGACGTGGCGCGGCTCATCCGCTCGGGCGTGGGGCTGCAGGTCGCGGCAACGGACATGGGCGGCTGGGACACCCACGTCGGCGAGGGGACGGAGAAGGGACAGCTCGCGTCCCGGCTGGCCGAGCTGGGCGGGGCGCTCGCCGCGTTCGCCAGGGACCTCGGCCCTCGCTGGGCGGACACGCGGGTGGTGGTGATGACCGAGTTCGGCCGGACGGCGCGCGAGAACGGGAACCGCGGAACCGACCACGGCACCGCGTCGGTGATGCTGGTTCTCGGCGGCGGAGTGCGAGGCGGCCGGGTGCTGGGCGGTTACCGTGGGCTCGGGAGGTCCGAGCTCTTCGAGGAGCGCGATCTCGCGATTGGCACCGACGTCCGGTCGGTGCTCTGGGAGACGGTGCAGGCGCAGCTCGACCTGCGCGACGCCTCTCGCGTGTTCCCGGGCTTCAGCCCCGGAGCACGGGTGCTCGGCTGATCAGACCGCGCGTCGTCGGCCGGCGAAGCCGACCAGTAGCAGGACCACCACCGCGCCGATGATGGAC
>DASXGF010000347.1:0-2917 GCA_036489275.1 Myxococcaceae bacterium
GCAGGGCCGCCACGAAGTCATGCTCCGACCAGCGACCGATCCCGGTCTCGTCGTCGCGGGTGAGGTTGGCGGAGCGGATCGGCTGGCGGCGCAGGTCGAGCAGCGTGTTGCCGCCGCCCATGTAGCCCTCGGACTTCTCGGGCTCGGCGACGTTCATCGTCTTGAAGTCGGCCGAGTGGCACGGGTAGCACTCGAGCCCGAAGACGAGGTACCGGCCGTACGCGACCCGATCGCTCAGCGCAGGAGCATGGATCGGCTTGTCGGGGTAGGGCAGCTTCCGGAAGACGGTGTGTGAGAGGAGCTTGGTCAGGAAGGACGGCCGGGTCACCCCGGGCGGATCCTGATCCACGGCCTCGACCAGCCTGTCGTCCGAGTGGAGGAAGGCGATGATCGACGCCAGGTCCTCGTCCGAGAGGTGGGGGAGCTTCGCCATGTACGGCGGGGCGTACTGGCCGTCGCGCTTGACCCCGGTTCGGAGGAGATACGCGATCTCGGAATCGGTCCAGGTTCCGATCCCCTTCGTCCGGGAGCGCGTGATGTTCGGCGCGTAGAGGACGCCGAATTGCTCCGGGGCATCCGCCATGTGCTTTCCGGTCATCCGCCGCGTCGTGGGATCCATGTGGCACCCGGCGCACAGGGTGCTGGCCAGCTTCTTTCCACGCGCGAGGCGCTCCGGAGTCGGATCGGCCTGGAAGGTGACCTTCTCCACCCGGTAGCGGGGAATCCCGTCGATCTGGACGTAGAGGAGGAAGCCGCCGATGAGGACGAACAGGGCGGCGACGATGAGCCCGAGGATCTTGAGGACGCGGCGCATGGGAACGAGGTCGCGTATAGCCGAGGGCCGCGGCGCCGACTGTAAATCATCGTGAGGTCCACGCTCGGGAGCGGTGAGCTGTGCTCCCCGGGCCCGGAGGGTGCGCCGGGAACACGCCCTGGGACAGACGAGCCGTCGACGTGCTCTCACTCCTGGAGTGGACCCACGCGATGGCATGATGCTCGTCCCGCCGAACACTTCTCCTCGGAGTCACTGCGCCGCAGCCCGGACCATGCGATGACCCGGCGCATGAAAGCGCTTCAAGTCACCGCGCATGGGCCTGCCGGGTCCCTGAAGCCGGTGGACCTCCCGCGTGCCCCACTCCCGGAAGGCCACGTCAGGGTGCGCGTGGAGGCAGCCGGGGTGAACCCCAGCGACGTGCTCAGCGCCGAGGGCCGCTTCCCGCACGCGGTTCTGCCACGCGTCCTCGGGCGCGACTTCGCCGGAGAGGTCATCGAGGGCCCCCGCGAGCTCGTGGGAACCAAGGTGTGGGGCACGGGCGGCGACCTGGGCATCACCCGGAACGGCACGCACACCGAGGAGATCGTCCTCCCGGCAGCTGGAGTCTCCCGGCGCCCCTCGAACCTCACCGCGGAGCAGGCCGCCAGCGCCGGGGTCCCGTTCTCGACTGCCTGGAGCTGTCTCGTCGACGCCGCCCACCTCCGGGACGGAGAGACGGTCGTGGTGGCAGGTGCCGCGGGGGCGGTCGGCTGGGCGGCGATGGAGCTCGTCGCGGCGCTGGGGGGCAAGGTCGTCGCGCTCGTGAAGGACGCGAAGGAGCCGGAAAGGATCGATCGGAGCCGGGTCGTGGGCATCGCCCGCTCCGACGCGGGGGATCTGCCCGCCGTGGTTCGCGACGCGACCGGCGGGCGGGGTGCCGAGGTGGCGCTGAACGGCGTCGGCGCGCCGGTCTTCCGACCGCTGCTCGAGAGCCTCGCTCCGGGAGGGAGGCTCTGCGTGTACTCGGCGGCGGCGGGACGCGAGGTCTCGCTGGATCTGTTCGATCTCTATCGCCGGCGGCTCAGCCTCTTCGGCATCAACACCGTCGTCCTCGCCGCGGAGGAAGGGGCGCGGATCCTCGACCACCTCCGACCGCTGTTCGAGGCGGGGCAGCTGCGCCCGCACCCGCGGCTCGAGCTCTACTCGCTCGACCAGGCGGCGAAGGCCTACGAGCAGGTGTCCCGTGGCCCGGCCGGCAAGGTGGTCCTCGTGCCCCGGCACGGCGGATCGTGAACGGAGCCGCCATCCATCGACGCACTTCGTGTTGAACGCAATGGACCCAGACCGGGCCTCCCGGGGATAACCCGGAGGAACGCGAGGAGGGCCTCATGGCCGAGTACGTCGTCGCCGGAGCAACCGGACACGTGGGTTCGGCGGTCGCCCAGGCGTTGCTGGACAACGGACGCAAGGTGCGGGTGTTCAGCCGAGACCCTCATAAGGCCGAGCGCTGGAAGAAGCGCGGCGCCCACGTGGGACAGGTGGACCTGTCCAACGTCCACGACCTGCTCAACGGGCTCCGGGGAACCGAGGCCGCGTTCCTGATTCTCCCATCGTTCCCGCCGAACACCACCGGTGTCCGGGGGAAGGCGAAGAAGATCATCGACGCGCTCGTGCACGCGATCGCGGGGACGGACGTCAAGCACGTCGTCTTCCTCTCCTCAATCGGCGCCCAGCACGCCGAGGGCACGGGCCCGGTGGTGCTGCTCCACGACGCCGAGCAGGAGCTGAGGACCCTCAAGACGCCGGTGACCTTCCTCCGGTCCTGCTACTTCATCGAGAACTGGGCGCCGGCGCTCCCCGACGCGAAGGAGGGACTGCTGAACACGTTCCTCCCGGCCGAATACAAGATCGATCAGGTCGCCACGCACGACGTCGGGCAAACCGCCGCGCGCCTCGTGCTCGAGCACCCCAAGGCGCACCGGATGGTCGAGGTGGGCGGACCCGAGGAGGTCTGCGCGGGGGACGTCGCACGGGTCCTCTCCCGGCTTCTGGAGACCGAGGTCGAGCCGCTGGAGGAGCCGCTCGACCAGGTCGCTGAGGCCTTCACCGGGATGGGCTTCTCGCCCGAGATGGCCCAGATGTACCAGCAGCTCTACCAGGGCC
>DASXGF010000457.1:0-5820 GCA_036489275.1 Myxococcaceae bacterium
CGCGTCTACGGCCTGGAGGGCGTGCTCTCCGGCGAGCTCGTCGAGTTCAAGAACGGGGTGAAGGGCCTCGTTCTGAACCTCGAGGAGGACAACGTCGGCGTCGCCATCATGGGCGACTTCAGCGAGATCCGCGAAGGCGACACGGTCCGCCGCACCCAGCAGATCGCCTCGGTCCCGGTGGGCAAGGCGCTCCTCGGGCGCGTGGTGAACGCGCTCGGCGAGCCGATCGACGGCAAGGGTCCGATCAACACCACCGAGACCCGGCGACTGGAGATCAAGGCCCCCGGCATTGTGAAGCGCAAGAGCGTGCACGAGCCGATGGAGACCGGCATCAAGGCGCTCGACGCCCTGGTTCCGATCGGCCGCGGTCAGCGCGAGCTGATCATCGGCGACCGCCAGACCGGCAAGACCGCCGTTGCGCTCGACACGATCATCAACCAGAAGGGGAAGAACCTCTTCTGCATCTACGTCGCCATCGGGCAGAAGCAGTCCACCGTGGCGCAGGTCGTGGAGAAGCTGACCCGCTTCGGGGCCATGGAGTACACGACGGTCGTCGCGGCCAACGCCTCGGACTCGGCGCCGATGCAGTTCTTCGCGCCGTACACCGGCTGCACGATGGGCGAGTACTTCCGCGACAACAAGATGCACGCCCTGATCATCTACGACGACCTCTCGAAGCAGGCGGTCGCGTACCGGCAGCTCTCACTGCTCCTCCGCCGCCCGCCGGGCCGCGAGGCGTATCCGGGCGACGTCTTCTACATCCACAGCCGGCTGCTCGAGCGCGCCGCGAAGCTCTCCGACGCCGAAGGCGCCGGCTCGCTCACCGCGCTTCCGATCATCGAGACCCAGGCCGGGGACGTGTCGGCGTACATCCCGACCAACGTCATCTCGATCACCGACGGCCAGATCTTCCTCGAGACGGACCTCTTCTACGCGGGCGTCCGTCCGGCCATCAACGTGGGGCTCTCGGTGAGCCGCGTCGGCTCGGCCGCGCAGATCAAGGCGATGAAGCAGGTCGCCGGCGGCATGAAGCTCTCCCTCGCGCAGTTCCGCGAGCTCGCGGCGTTCGCCCAGTTCGGCTCCGACCTGGACAAGGCCACCCAGGAGACGCTGGCCAACGGCGAGCGTCTGGTGGAGATCCTGAAGCAAGGCCAGTACGAGCCGATGGCGCAGGAGGACCAGGTCCTCCAGATCTACGCCGCCACCAACCGCGACGACGAGAAGAAGCGCGGCTGGATCCGGGAGGTCCCGACGGGCGACGTCCAGCGGTGGGCGAAGGAGTTCATCGAGTACGTCCACTCCAAGGCGCCGCAGATCCCGCAGGAGATCCGGGAGAAGAAGGAGCTCTCCAACGAGCTCAAGGGCCGGATCAACAAGACGCTCACCGAGTTCAACGGACTGTTCCAGCCCACGCCTCACAAGGGCTAGCCCCGGCGGGCCATGTCCCGCGGGGACGCGCCTGACGCAGTCACCTCGCGACCGGCGCTAGACTTCGAGCGATGCGTCAGGTCCTGAGCCGCTGCACGCTCCGCCCGTTCCTGCCCGAGGACGCGCCCTCTCTCGCGCACCACGCGAACGACGTCACGGTCTGGCAGAACCTGCGCGACCTGTTCCCGAATCCGTACACGCTCGAGCACGCTGTGGGCTTCATCGGGCACGCCCTGAGCCAGTCGCCGATGTGTCATCGGGCCATCGTCATCGATGGGGAGGCGGTGGGAAGCATCGGCCTCAAGCTCGGCACCGACGTGGAGCGCGTCTCCGCCGAGGTCGGCTACTGGCTCGGAGCGCCGTACCGCGGCCGTGGTGTGATGACCGAGGCGATCCGCGCCTTCACCGACCAGGCATTCGAGACCTTCGAGCTCACCCGGATCTTCGCCCTGCCCTTCGCGCACAACGTCGGCTCCTGCCGGGCACTGGAGAAGGCCGGGTTCACGCTCGAGGCGGCGCTCCGGTGCTCCTGCATCAAGGAGGGCAGGATCACCGATCAGCGGCAGTACGCGCGGATCCGCGAGCCCACCCCCTGAGCCTGGCACCCCGGGGCGACTCGGCTGTCGTGGAGCGAGTGCTTACGCCGCCGCGCGCGGATTGGATTCCGCATCGCGGTCGCGGCGCCGGAGCGTTCCGACCACCGCGTCGATCCACCGGTGGCTGATGCCGAAGTTCCGGGTCGGATCCGCGAAGTGGTGCGCCATGTGGTGGCCGCGGATCGCCTTCCCCCACGCCGTCCGCGGGCTCCGGGCGTGCGTCGACCAGTGGGTGAAGTCGTAGAACAGGTAGCCGGACACGAACCCGGCGAAGCCCGGGATGGTCACCGCCGGAGCGCCCACGAGGTACAGCGCGCCACCGATGATCAGCGCCAGCGGGATGCTCGCCCCGAGCGGCATCACCAGCCGGAGCGCATCATCCGGGTACATGTGGTGGTAGCCGTGGATGATGTCGTAGAGCTTCCGGGTGAAGGGGCCGTTGCCTTCCCAGTGGAACCACCACCGGTGGATGACGTATTCGGCGAGATCCCAGGCCACCCAGCCGAGCGGGAAGCAGACCACCACCGCCGTCCAGTGGGTCAAGCCCTGGAACAGCCCGTACGCCAGGAGCCCGACGACCACGGGGATGTAGACCACGAACGGCACCGCCGGGTGGATGTTCGAGGCGAATTCCAGGAAGTCGTTCTGGAACATCCGCGCCCGGGTATGGCGCTGGTAGTCGAGCTTCATTCAGGGACACTCCCCTTCGCGCCCCTGCTTTTGCTGCCCGGGCAGGCCCAAGTCAACATCAAGCGCGCAGTGCGTCAGAAGTGTAAGCCACCAGGGGCAGAACTCCGCCCCGGGGTTCACCGCACGAGCACGCTCGCGGTCAATGCCCCGAAGCTCAGGGCCAGGACCCACAAGCCCGTCCGCCAGGCCGGCGTGCCCGTGGACAGCTCGTCCGAGACGATGATCGCTCCCACCCCGTGCACCCCGAGCAGCGCGATGAGGACCTGCTCGGCCCGAATCGGGTCGGGATGCGCACCGAGCCCCAGGAGCCGGGTGATGGCGACGAAGACCGCGGCCTGCTCGACGCGCAGCACGACGGTTCCGACGATGGGCGCGCGGCGGCCGGAAGCCGCGGCGAGGACCAGCAGCGCGAGCAGGGCCACCGTCCCCATCCGGAGCCATTGCAGTGACTCGGACGGCGCCGGCGCGTCGCGCTGCCAGGTGATCCGCACCGCGAGCAGGACGGTGAACAGCACTGCCCACACCGTGGCGAGCACCACCTCTCGACGCGGTCCGCTTCTCAGCGCCCGGCGCATCGCCCTCCCGCTCCACGGGTTGGCTCGTGCATCGGATGAACTCCTCCGCGGCGCGAGTTAGCACTGCCGCCGTACATCGTCATGGACGCACGCCCTGTTGCCACTCCCATTGCTCGTCCGAGCCTCCAGCCGTGGCTCTGGACCGGATTCCTCGCGCTGGTGATGGCGCTGCCCGTGCTCCGGTCAACGCTGCCGACCCCCATCCCGCCGCCGCCGGTGCTCGGCACCGTGCCGGATTTCAGGCTCATCGACCAGACCGGAGCCCCGTTCGGACCCGAGCGGCTGGCCGGCCGGGTGTGGATCGCGGACTTCGTATTCACCCGCTGTCCTGACGTCTGTCCCCGTCTGACCGAGCGCATGGCCGGGGTGCAGCAGACGCTGGGGGATCGGGCGGACCTCGTCTCGGTGAGCGTCGACCCCGCGTTCGACACACCCGAGCGCCTCGCTGCCTTCGCGCGCGCGCACGGGGCCGACTCTCCGCGCTGGCACTTCCTCACCGGGGAGAGCCGCCACGTGCAGGACGCCGTGCTCCGCGGCTTCCGGGTCGCCTTCAGCCGCGACTCCGAGGACATCGCCAGCATCACGCACGGAGTGCACGCCGTCCTGGTCGACGGGCGCGGACGTATCCGCGGCTTCTACGATTCGAACGATGCCGACGCGCTGGAGCGCCTGGTGACCGACGCTCGGCGGCTGGCGGATCACCCCGGCAGCTGAGCGGCGGACGCGGTCACCGCCGCTTCGAGCCCTTCTTCGCCTTCACCGGACGCGCCTTCTTGGCGGGCTTGGCCGTTCGCGCCGATTTCAACCGGGGTGCAGTCCGGCTCCGCTGTGCGGCGCGGGCCTTGGCCTTCGGCCGCACAACGTTCGTGGGCGGCTGGGGCCGTGAGGCAGGCGCCGGGCGAGGAGGGGGCATCGCAGCGCGCCGGGCGGCCTCGGCCCGACGTGTGGCGATCGCTTCGCGCATGCCTTGCGCGTCCAGGTTCAGGAGCCCCATGCGGACGCGGTAGTGCAGATCCTCGCGCACCGCTCCGGCCTGGCGTGCGCTCGTCTCGGACCGGGTGAGCCCGAGCACCAGCTTGGGTCGTTCGTCCAGCGAGGTGAGCGTCCGGACCAGCATCTGCTGCCCGGAGTCACCCAGCGCCAGAAGGTCGGGGACGAACAGCACCGCGCTTCGAACCATCAGCGCGGATCCGAGCTGCTCGGCGCGGGTGACGGTCACCAGGGGGCGCCCGCCAACCTCTGCCGCCTCCTGGGCCCACGACGCCCGGTCCTGTGCGGCGCCACCCGACAGCAACACAGGGGCGCGGTTCATGATCAGCTCCGACTCCGCGTACGTCGGTGCGTCCAAGGGCACCCCCAGAAAGCACGGGGCTCGGGTGAGAGCCCCAGTGTATGCGCGAACTCGGACGTTCGGGGGTCAGTGCTGTGGCTCGAGCTCGGTTCGGACGTCCCACAGTTCAGGAAAGAGGCGGACGTCCAATGCTCGCTTGAGAAACGGGACGCCCGAGCTGCCCCCTGTTCCCTGCTTGAAGCCGATGATGCGGTGCACGGTCATCATGTGGCGGAACCGCCACAGCTGGAATCGCTCCTCCACGTCGACCAGCTTCTCTGCCATCTCGTAGCCGTCCCACCAGCGGTGGGGGTCGGAGTAGATGGTCCGGAAGACCGCAACCACGCCCGGATGGGCCTCGTAAGGGCCTGAAAAGTCTCGGTCCAGGCGCTCAGGCGGCACGGGCAGACCGCGGCGGGCGAGGTGGCGGAGGAACTCGTCGTAGAGGCTCGGCTCCTCGAGGTAGCGCTCCAGCCAGGCGTGCGCTTCCGGGCTTTGCCGGTGGACGAGCAGGGCGGTGGGGTCCTTGTTGCCAAGCAGGAACTCGAGGGCCCGGTACTGCGCGGACTGGAAGCCGCTCGCCGGCCCCAGGACCGAGCGGAACTCCAGGTATTCCGAGGGGGTGAGCGTCTCCAGGACGCTCCACTGCTCGAAGAGCATCCGCTGGATCTGCCCTGCCCGGGCGAGGATCTTGAACGAGGGCTCCAGCCGGTCCTCCCGGACCAGGGTCCGCGCCGCCGTGAGCTCGTGGATGAGGAGCTTCATCCAGAGCTCGGACGTCTGGTGCTGGATGATGAAGAGCAGCTCGTCGTGGTGCTCGGGCTGGCTCCTCGGCTCCTGCGCGGAGAGCAGGCGGTCCAGCTTGAGGTAGTCGCCGTAGGTCGTCTTCCCGGCGAGATCGAGCTTCAGCCCAGGGTCCGGAGTGCGGATGTTCGCCATGCGATCAGGATACGCCCAGGGGTTGCGCCGGGCGGCCTCCGGAGGAATGACACGGTCCATGGACGCACGCGAGTTCGGGGGAGCCCTCGCCTGGAAGTCGCGTGCGCTGGAGGCGCTGGAGACCTCCCGCGGCCGGCTCCTGGACCTCCTCCGGCCGATCCCCCGGGGCGTGCTGGGCGCGCAGCATTCGCCGCTCATGTCGCCCCCGGTCTGGGACGTGGCCCACGTGGCCAACTACGAGGAGCAGTGGCTGCTCCGGGCG
>DASXGF010000478.1:0-2512 GCA_036489275.1 Myxococcaceae bacterium
GAGGCCTGCCACCGCACCCGGACCGACGCCGGGCTCATCGGCAACGCGCAGCTCACCCTCGACCCGAGCTTCACCGTCTACGGTCCCTACGCCCACGTGGACAGCCCGGCGCACACCGGCGTGCAGGACCCGGCGGTGAGCCAGAGCAGCCTCTGCGGCCAGTGCCACGAGGTCCGAAATCCCGTATTGAAGCGCGCCGGGACGCAGCGCGCCTTCCCCCTCGACACGACCTACTCCGAGTGGCTCCAGTCGCTGTACGCGTCCGGTGCTGGGGCGAAGACCTGCCAGTCCTGCCACATGGTCCGCGAGACCCAGGACCTCCCGGTGGCCAAGGGTGGGCCGGTGCGGCCCGCCCCCAGCCGGCACGCCTTCGTGGGCGGGAACGCGTGGGGGCTCGACGCGGTGCAGGCCGCCGCCGCTCCCGGCGAGCTCGCGGGGCTCGACGCCGCGTTCGCCGCGAACCGGGCGGCCGCGCTGCAGAACCTGGCCGGCGCCGCCGACGTGCAGATCCTCCTGCCCGATGGGCCCATCCCGGTGGACACCCCCGTGGAGGTGAAGGTCCGGGTGTTCAACCGGACGGGCCACAAGCTCCCGACGGGGTATGCCGACGGGCGGCGAGTCTTCCTCGAGCTCCGCGTGGACGGACAGATCGTCAGCGGGGCGTACGACGGGGACGCGGGAGTCCTGGTCTCCGACCCGCAGCTCGCGGTCTTCGAGGCCGTGCATGCGCGTAGCGACGGCGGGCTGGACCACCTGGCCCTGCACGACACCATCGTCAAGGACACGCGGATCGAGCCGCTCGGATTCCGCCCCGACCCCGACACCGCTCCGGTCGGCATCACCTTCCTGCGCGAGGCGGACGGCGGCGCGATGGGCGCGGTGGAGTGGACCTACCGGATCCGCGTCCCCTCCTCGGGGCTCGGCGCGGGAAGCACGACCCTCGAGGCGCGCCTGTACCACCAGGCCACCACCCGCGAGTACGTCGAGGCGCTCGCCGCGGCGAACCTCACCGACGGACGGGGCGATCGGCTCCAGGCGATCTGGGAAGCGACGGGGCGAGCGGCTCCGGTGCTGATGAAGAGCGCGCAGGTCTCGGCGCCGCTCACCGCGTCGTCGGAGGTCGTCGGTGGGTGCGGCTGCCGGACGACGAGCGGGACCGCCGCGATCCTCCCCGCGCTGCTCGTGCTGCTCGGATGGGGCGCCGTGCGCCGCCGCCGGGCCTGACCGTCGCCCCTCCGGTCCGCTACCGGCTGGCCTCCGGACTCGGTGGACGGGGCCAGGCCGCGCGGGCCACCGCCGCCACCGCGTGGATCGCCGGCTCGCGCGCTCCGCCCGCGCGGAAGGCAATCACCAGCTGCCGCCCGGGACGCGCGCCGCGGAACGGGCGGATGGCCAGCTGCTTCCCGCGGTTCTCGGTGGCCACCGCCAGGCCGGGGAGTAGGGTCACGCCCGCGCCAGCTCCCACCATCTGCGCGAGCGTGGAGAGGCTGGTCCCGCGGAAGCCGACCTCCTGCGCGCCGGCTCGCGCGCACAGCGGCAGCACCTGGTCGCGGAAGCAGTGTCCGTCTTCTAGGAGGAACACGTCGTGCCCGGCCAGGTCCTCGACCTCCACCGTCCGCTGCCGCGCGAGCGGATGACGCCGGGGCGTGGCGAGCACGAAGAGGTCCTCGGCCACCCGCTCCTGCGCGAGGCCGGCCAGCTCCGAGCCCCGGGCGAGCAGCGCCGCGTCCAGCGTCCCCGCGTGGAGCTCGCGCACCACGGCTGCCGTCCGCTCCTCGCGGATGAGCAGCTGGAGGCGAGGGTGCGCCCGGACGATGGCCGGGACCAGGGTGGGCAGCACGTAGGGCGCCACCGTCGGGATGACCCCGAGGCGCAGCGGCCCGGCGAGCGGATCCGCAAGCCGCACCGAGGCGTCGACCAGGTCCATCGCCGCGGCGATGACCCTCCGGGCGCGGACGAGCAGCTCCTCGCCGGCGGCGGTGAGCCGGACCTGGCGCCGGTCGCGCTCGAAGAGCCGCACCCCCAGGGCCTGCTCGAGCCGCATCACCTGCGCGCTCAGCGACGGCTGGGAGACGTGGCATGCCTCGGCCGCTCTGCGGAAGCCCAGGTGGGTGGCCACGGCCACGACGTACTCGAGCTGGCGGAGCGAGAGGTCGAGCAGGGTGGGGCGACGCACCGGCATCGATAGCAAGGACCTATCACAGGAATCGAAACGATGTCTTGGAGCGTTCAGGGCTCGAGGGCTAGAGCCCCGCTGCACGCTTCCGAGGAGCCCCATGGCCCGCCGTCCCGTCCCCTCCGCTGCCGTCGTCGAGCCCCATGCCTCCGCCCGGGAGGCGCTGCGATGAGCGTCGACCTCGAGCGCGCCCGTCGGGCCCTGGACGCGGCGCGCGAGGGAGACCGGGCCGCGCTGGAGGAGCTGCTCGGCGCGGGCGTCCCCGTGGACCTGGCCACGGAGGAGGGGAACACCCTGCTGATGCTCGCCGTCTACCACCGCCGGCACGCGGTGGCG
>DASXGF010000512.1:0-4453 GCA_036489275.1 Myxococcaceae bacterium
CCTCGAGGTCGACCCGCGCACGGCGGCCCGGCGACGCAGTGGTCGGGGTGGGACCGAGGAGCTGTTCGACGCCGACGAGGTCCAGCGGGCGGTGGCTCGGGCCTATGGGCGGGTGGCGCGGAAGCATGCCCGGGTGCAGCGGGTCGTGCGGGTGAACGGGCGCGGAGCGGCGGACGAGGTCGCCGGAGAGATCCTTTCCCGAGTGCGGGCGATGCTGCCGCGGCGCCGGCGGAAGTAGAGTGGCCAGCCCGATGGCACGGACGGGCGCGGCGGCGATCATCATCGGCAACGAGGTCCTCTCGGCAAAGGTCGAGGACGTGAACGGCCCATATCTCGTGCGCCGGATGCGCGAGCACGGGCTTCCGCTCCGGGCGATCTTCGTGGTGCCGGACGAGGTGGAAGCGATCGTGGGTGCGGTGGTGAGCGCCCGGGCGGTCGCGCGGTGGGTGGTCACGAGCGGGGGCATCGGGCCGACGCACGACGACGTGACGGTGCGGGCGGTGGCGCTGTCGCTGGGGCGCGAGGTGGTGCGGCTACCGGGCATCGTCGAGCTGCTCTCGCGGGCACATTCCGGATCGATGCCGGCAGAGGCGCTGCGGCTCGCGGAGGCGCCCCAGGGAACGGAGCTGCTGGCGCCGGAGGGGACGGTCTACCCGGTGCTGGCGGTGGAGGGGATGTTCCTGCTTCCCGGGGTGCCGTCGCTGTTCAAGATGCAGCTGGAGACGGTGCTCTCGTCGTTGCCGAAGGGAGCGGTGCACATCCGGTCGCTCTACCTGTCCCGGAGCGAGTCGGAGATCGCAGCGGCGCTCGACCGGGTGGCGCTCGGAATGCCGGACGTCGGGATCGGCAGCTACCCGGCGGTGACGTCGGGCGCCGATCACCGGGTGCGAGTGACCGTCGAGGCCGCGGAGCCCGAGCGCGTGGAGCTGGTGGTGGCGCGGCTCCGGAGCGAGCTGCCCGAGGGGGCGGTTCTGCGTGTGGAGTGATCGTCAGGCTGCGGGGAGCTGACCGACGCACATCGTCGAGACGCTGCTCGAGACGGCCTAGAGGGACACGGACCTCCTGACGAAGAACGACCGTCAGGGCGACTTCTCGAAGGTTCGGCAGGTGGACTTCCTTCTTCTCGCTCGTGATCGCGAGAAGGCCGAACTCGTCGCGGCCTTCATCGATGACTGCCGGTACGGCCGGGTGCAGGTCGGCGAGGCAGGGGATGAGTTTCGAGTCCAGGTCCTCGTCGAGATGCCCACGACGCAGAACGTTCTGTGCGCCGTCTCCGGGCTGATGGCCTGCGTTGCCGAGCTCTTCGAGGTCACCTACGACGGCTGGGGGTGCAGCTGCAGACGGGAGACCGGCTGTAAGGCCGAGCGTCCCAAACTGTTCCTGGAAGGACGCGTGGGTAACCCGATGGGACGCTCTGCCGGCGCCCCAAACCCAACCACTCCGTGCCAACCCGCCAAGGCCCGTGATGGAGGCCAAGGTCGAGACTCCGCCTGGGCACCACCTCTCGCGCCCCGCTGTCCCTCCAGGGCCACGGAGCGTTCGTGGTCTCCCGACACCCGCGCCAAGCGCGTACGCGCCCCTAGACCGCCCGCTCCGGCAACGTCGGCCCGACCTTGTCCCGCAGGGTGAACAGCTCCTCCGAGACGGAGAACGTGATCAGCGCTTTGAGGTCTGCCCGTTCCCGCACCGCACGGATCACGCTCTCCTGCGACTCGGGGGCCTTCGACGACGTGAACGCCGGGTCCTCCCGCAGCACCATCGTCAGCGCGACCGCCGGGTCCCCGCACACCAGCAGCCCGGCCCTGTTTCCCGAGGCGAAGAGCCCCTGCAGCGTCTTCCCGAGGTCCGGCACCGGCCCCTCGGCGACCTGTCGCGCCGGCTCCTCGAGGGCACGCAGCGCCTTTCTCGACAGCAGCTTCCGCAGCGTGCGGATCCGCTCGTCGTCCCTCCGTCCGAGCCCCTCGAACCCGGGCACCATCAGCCGGATACAGTCCCCGAGCAGATCCGCCAGCTCCTGCTCCGGGAGCTTTCCCGCGAGCGCCGAGCGCTGGAGCAGCGAGAACACCGCCCGGCCGATCAGGAATTTCTGCTCGCGGGAGTTGAAACGCCGGACCACGTCGTGCCCGACACAGATGCTCGGGGGCTCGCTGGGCTCGGCGACCATGAGGCCACGACGCGCCTGGTACACGTCGAAGTGGTCCACCCCGAAGCCCTCGGCCACGAGGCGAATCGCGCGGACGACCGGATGGTCGGACCGGAGCCGATCCGCGCGTGGGTCCACGCCGAGCGCCTCGAAGTCCGGAGGGTAGAGCTTCGAGACCTGGTCGCCGACCGCGCGGAGCACCTCGGTGAGCGGATTCCCGGCGTCCGGGTGGAGCAGCAGCCGGAGCGAGTCCCGGTCGATCCGGGCGTGCGGCTCGGTGGGCAAGCGGCCCCTCCAGTCGAGGTGGAGGTTCGTCGCCCGCGGCGAGCCGGCGTCGAGGAACGTGGTGGCGGCGGCGCAGCAGAAGCTCCGGTCGAGCATGCGCTGCGAGTCCCAGATCTCGTAGAGCATCTCCAGGCTGGGCAGCCGCACCGGGTCCAGCGCCAGGACCTCACGGTGCGCGTCCACGGCCAGATCCGCCGAGCCGGGATCCTTGCTCAGCATGTCGGCGAGGGTGGCGCGGGCCTCGACGCTGCCGGGGTCGAGTTCTACCGCGGTCCGGCACGCGGCGACCGCGCGTGACAGGTCTCCCAGCGCGCGGAGGTACAGCTCGGCCAGCCGGATCCAGATGCGGGCCGCCGCGGCGGGAGTGCAGGGGGGCATCGCTCGCTCGTCGAGGAGCTGGAGCAGCATCGTGAGCCGCCCCCGGCGCTCGAAGAGCGGGACGATCCGGTCCAGCGCCTCGGGCTCCTCGAGGAGCAGCGGCAGTGCCTCCCTTGCCTCGGTGACCGAGCGCTCGGCGTCGTCGAAGCCATCGTTCAGCGCCTCGGCCAGGCGGAGCGAGGCCCGGGCCCGGTCCACCGGACGGGCCTCCATCGCCCGGAGCTGCTCCAGGCAGTCGACGACCCCGGTCCAGTTGCGCGACGCCCGGTGGAGCGTGGCCAGCCGATCGAGTGGCTCGGGAGTCCGGACCGAGGCGAGCGCGGCGTTGAAGGCGGCGACCGCACGGGCCGGCTGGTCCAGGTGCTCCTGGTAGACGATGCCCAGTCGCAGCTGGAGCCCGGCGAGCGTCTCGGCCTCGCCGCCGATCTTGAGGCGGGCCTCCAGCGCCTCGGCGGCGTCGGTCCAGCGGCCCTGCTCGCTGGCCAGCAGCGCCCGCAGCTCGAGCGCATCCGGGTGCTCGGGCTCGGCCTCCAGCGCCCGCCCGAGCGCCACCAGCGCTCGCCCGCGATCGCCCACGCCATCGAGCCAGCCCTGGGCGGCCTTGAAGTACTCGTCGGCGGCGCCGGGCCGGTCCCCGGAGGCGAGCCGGGTCTGGCCGCGGCGCTCGTTGAGCGAGGCCAGCTCGGCGGCTCCACCCTTCCGCGCGAGGAGGGACTCCACCGCTTCCGAGGCCTCGACCTCGAGCGGGTCGAGGTCCAGCACCCGCTCGAAGGCGTCGATGGCCCGCTCCGGCTTCTGGAGTGCGTCGATCCACAGCCGCCCCGCCTCGAGCCAGGCCTGCACCGCGCCCTCCCGACTCCGGGTGGCGGCCGCCTCGGCCTCCCAGGCGAGCGCCCCCGTCTCCATCTCTCCCATCCGGAGGCGAATGCGGCGCATGCCCTGGAGAGCGACCAGCTCCCCGGGCTCGAGCGCCAGGGCCGCCTGGTACGCGGCGAGGGCGAGGGGAAGCGTCTCCATCGCGGCCTCGCCGAGCTGGCCCAGCCGGAGGTGCAGCTCGAGGCGAGATGCGGGGGCCTCGGTGACGGCGAGCCGGCGCTCGTAGAACTCGCGGAGTCCCGTGACGTGGCCGACCTGCCGGAGCGCGCGCTCGAGCTGGAAGGCGGTGCGCGGGTCCTCGGGGTCCAGGGCGAAGGCGCGGCGCAGGTGCTCCAGCCGCTCGTCCAGTCGCGGACGCCCCTGCTCCAGGGCAACGGAGAGCTGCAGGGCCGCGGAGAGCCCGGGGTCCGTGACGCGGGCTGCGAGGCGCTGCCGGACCTCCGCCCGGCGGGCCCGGTCGGCGGCCCGGGTGTGCTCGAGCAGGAGCAGGGCACCCACGTCGTCCGGCTGTAGCTCGAGCGCCGACTCCGCCACCGCGGCGGCGCGGTCGAGGTGCCCGGCGGCAAGCAGCGCATGCGCCAGGCGGAGACGCGCCCCCAGGCGCTCGGAGGGGCTCCCGGCCACGGTGGCCCGCTCCAGCGGCTGGAGCGCGTCCGGTCCCCCGTCGCGCCCGGAGAGCGCCTCCAGCTGCCGCAGGGCGGGGATGTGATCCGGAGCGAGCCGCAGGACCGCCTCCAGCGTCGTGGCGGCCGCGGCCCGGTCGGCGAGCGC
>DASXGF010000519.1:0-2850 GCA_036489275.1 Myxococcaceae bacterium
CCTCGAGGTAGCTGAAGACGCCGAAGCCCTTGCCCCGATAGACGAGCCGGACCGCGACCTGGTGCTGACCGGGCACGATGCGTCCGTTGAAGATCTCGAACTCCGGCCGCTTCGAGAGGTCACCGTCCTTGTCGGTGCGGGTGAGGATGGGCGCGCCGTCGAGCGCGTAGGCCACCGAGTCGAGGGCGAAGCTGCCACCCATGTCGTTCTTGTGCACCAGCACCGCCCGTGCGCCGGACGAGAGATCGCCCCCGAGGACCGTCTCCTGGAGGAGGAGCAGCCGAGCCTTGGTGCGGTAGATCTTCTCCTTGAGGTCGACCACCTGCTCCTCGAGCGTCTTGACCCGCGTCTGGAACGCCTCGTCGGAGGTGACCGGGAGCGCGGCCTCGGACGGGCTCGGCTTCACCGGGGCCGTGCCGGAGGCGGACGCCGCGGGCGCGGAGTCGGCAGGAGGCGGCGCGACGCCGGACGGAGTCTTCGCCGGCTTGGCGCTGGGCGGCGGGGGAGTCGCCTGCACCGACTTGTCCCCGGTGCGCATCGGCGTCATCTCCCCGGCCCCGGCGGCAGGGTCGGCGCGCGAGTCGGGCAGAGGGGGGAGCGAATCGCTCGACTGGGCCCGGACCGAGACGCTCGCGACCAGCGTGAGGACGGCGAGGAGTGCAGGCTGACCTGGACGCAAGGACGGGCTCCCGCGACGGGTAAACGCGTGTCTTTACATACCACGGACGCGCCGGTGCACCCCTTGTCCGGGAGTTCTGGCCTAGCCGCCCTTTTTCAACTCGGTGAGGACCAGCTTCGCCACGGCCTTCAATGTGTCGAACACACCTACCCCGGTCGGAGCGACGGCCTGGAACTCGGGGACCGAGCGCGGGTTGAGGGACTCGCGCAGCTCCTCCACCGTCACCGCGTTGGGGAGGTCCCGCTTGTTGTACTGGACCACGCTCGGGATGCGATTCAGGTCGTAGCCCTGCTCACCGAGGTTCGTGCGCAGGTTCTCGAACGACTCGAGGTTCGCCTCCATGCGCTCGACCTGGCTGTCGGCGACGAAGACCACGCCGTCCACGCCCTTCAGGATGAGCTTGCGGCTCGCGTCGTAGAAGACCTGTCCGGGCACCGTGTAGAGGTGGAAGCGGGTCTTGAAGCCGCGAATCTCTCCGAGCGACAGCGGCAGGAAGTCGAAGAACAGCGTGCGATCCGTCTCGGTGCTGAGACTGATCAGCTTGCCTTTCGTCTCGGGGTTGGTCTTGTTGTAGATGTACTGGAGGTTGGTCGTCTTCCCGCACAGACCGGGGCCGTAATAGACGATCTTGCAGTTGATCTCGCGGGATGAGTAATTGATGAAGGACATTTCGTGACCTGATTGTCGGTCGCTACTCGCTGAAGAGATTGTCGATGTCTTCGTCGGAGATCTCGGCGAAGGGTGAGGCCATCCCGCCCGGGCTCTCGGTCTTCTTCACCAGCGCCTCGAAGATCTTCCCGAGCTCGTCCGAGGCCTTCCTCACCCGCAGCCGGACCAGACCCAGCGAGGTGCGGGTATCGAAGATCACCACCAGGACCACCCGGGTCCCCACGATGGTCATGTAGAGCGACTCGCGCGCTCCCTCGTGGATCTGGTTCGGGAACTCGTTCTCGCCGATCAGCTTCGCGAGGCCGCCCATGGCGGCGACGTTTCCCGCGGTGAGCGAAGCCAGCGAGGTGGTGTCGATGTTCTGGGTCTGGCCGGAGGCGCTGATCAGCTGTCCGTTCTTATCGACGAGGAAGACGACCTTGGCGTTGGCGTCCTTGGTCAGGCGATCGCAGACGGCGTTGATGCGATTGTACTCCTCGTCATACATCACCAGTTGCGTGCCCATGGGCGTGCAATGTCCCCTTCGCTGCCGAGGGATCGACCCGAGTTTTCGGAGGGATTCCGCGTCAGTTCGCGCCGCCGCGCCCTCGCCCGGACCGGTCGACGGTAGCAGGCAGCAAAGCCGTGCGGCAAGGATTGCGCCGACGGGCTCTCTCACGGAGCGCTTGCGCTTCCGCCCCGACTTCTGGTCGAAGCGGCGAACCACATGATCCTACCCGCCGCGACCGTCCTGTTCCTCCTCGCGCAAACGCTCGCCGTCCCCCGTCCCGACGGCGGCACCGGCGCCCCGCGCGTCGTCTCCTCTCTCCCCGTCGAGAGCGCGCCCGGCCTCCCCCGCCTCCAGATTTCCGGGGTCCCGGTGGTGCCGGCGGACTTCGAGGCCTGGCTTGCGCCGTACACCGAGACCCGCTCGGCGCAGCTGGCCGACCCCGGAGAGGACGGAAAGGCTGTGCTCATCCTCACCCGCTTCGGCTCGGTGGCCCAGATTCACCGGGTCGCCGCGCCGCTGGGAATGCGCGAGCAGCTCACGTTCGGGAAGGAGCCGGTGGCGAAGGCGGCCTGGCTGCCGGGCGACTCGCGCACGGTGTTCTTCCTCCAGGACACCGGGGGCGGCGAGAGCTTCCAGCTCTACCGCCTGGACACCCGCACCGGCCGGCGGCAGCTCCTGACCGACGGGAAGAGCCGGCACGAGACCTTCAGCGTGTCCCCCGACGGGCGGTGGCTGGCCTACTCCGGCACCGGGCGCAACGGCACCGACACCGACGTCTACCTCGCGGAGCCGGCGAGCCCGAGCACCGCCCGCCGGCTGACCGAGGAGAGCGGGAACTGGCTGCCGGGGGAGTTCTCGACGGACGGGAAGAAGCTGCTGGTGCGCCGCGAGCGGGCGATCGACGACGCGGACCTGTTCGTGGTGGACCTGGCCACCCGGGCGAGGACCCGCATCACCCCCGATCCGGCGACGGCCGGGAAGGGATCGGTGCGGAAGGCGGCCTTCGGCCCGG
>DASXGF010000530.1:0-2646 GCA_036489275.1 Myxococcaceae bacterium
CTCCCGCGCACGTCGGCGGTGAGGGCGAGGTCGCTCACCGGCCCGTCGGCGAGCAGCTGCGAGAGATTGACGTGCCTGAGCTCGACGTGACCGCGGTCGACCCTGGCCGCCTTGACGTCTCCCCGCGCCTGCAGCGCGAGCTCGGCCGTCCCGGCGCGGCCGCGGAGATCGGCCCGGGCGGCGTCACCGTCCAGCCCGCCCTCGCCGGAGAGCTCCACCGGGACGCTCGGGGTCCACGACGGGGTGAGGGCGCGCCCCACGGACGGTGGGACGACGAGCCGGTCCAGCCGGGCCTGCATCGCCGTGCCCTTCTTGCTGCCCGAGCCCTTCAGCACCAGCCCCGCGAGGCCGAGGTCGACGTCTGCCTCGAGCGACTTCTCGTCGCCCTTTCCCTGGACGGCGAGCCGCAGGGGGCCCTCCAGAAGACCAGACACCGCGGCGCGCCCGTCCACCTTGCCGTCGAACGCGCTGGTGGGCCCGGCGTACCGCCCGGCGCCGTGGAGCCCGAGGCCGGTGAGCGCGACCTTCCGGGCCTCCTTGCCCGAGCCCTGGACTACCCGCACCGCCCCGCGCTCGAGCGTGAAGTCGTCCACCAGGAAGGTGAAGGGGAGTGGACCCGAGGACGGCTGGGGCGGCTTCGGGTGCTTGGCGGCGACGGCGCGGCCGAGGTTCGACCCCTCCTCGTCGAGGGTGAGCCAGACCTCGGGGTGCTCGAGGCGGACGAGGCTCAGGTGGACGCGCTTGCCGATCAGCCCGAGCAACGAGACGCGAACCTCGACGACGTCCACGTGCGCCACCCGCTCACCCTCCGGGCTCTCCAGCGTGACGTCGCGGAGGACGATGTGACCGCCCTGGATGAGCAGAGAGCCGGCGCTCAGCTTCCCGGCGAGGGCCTCGTTGGCCGCTTGCACCCCGAACGCGAGGACGCGTGCGCCGCCGCTGGGCGTCTGGACGTAGGCCACGAGTCCCAGGACGACGAGCACCACGAGAAGGATGAGCCCCAGCACCCCCCCGATGAGCCACCGGAGCCAGCGCCGGCGGCGAGGGGCGGGGCGGGGAGGCTCCGGCGGCGCCGCGGGTGGCTGCTCCGGAACTCTGGACTGCTCCCTCACCTCAGTAGGCCTCGCCGATGGAGATGGTCAGGGCGCAGCGCCCTTCCGGATAACCGCCGTAGGTCGTGCTCCCAGTCCCGATGCCGAAACATTCCGATCCAGCCGGGGCAAATACCGGATGTGCCGGGTCACTGATGATGGGCAGAGGGCCGCCGGCGTTCAACCGGTACGCGAAGTCCAGCCGGATCGGCCCGATGATGGTGTTGTACCGGAGCCCGAACCCGACCGCGTACTGCATCATCGGGCCCACGTCCTTGAAGTCGAACGACCCCACGCTGACGAAGCCGGCGTCGAGGAAGATGGCGAGGGTGAGTGGGCCGAAGATCTTGTAGCGGAGCTCGATCGAGCTGTCCCAGATGCCGTCGCCACCCACCGGCACGTAGGTCCCGTTGAGCTGTGCGGTACCGATGCTTCCCACCAGCGGATTGGTGGGGGTGGCGTTGTTGTTCGGCACCGGGAGCATCGGTGACAGGCGCCGGCTGCCGAAGCCGCGGTGGAAGGTGCCGCCGCCGGAGAAGAACCGGGCGGTGATGGGGCTGGTCTGGCTCGAGAGCAGCGTGCCGATCCGCAGCTTCCCGGCGACCGTGAAGGGGCCCCACGACTTGTAGGCGCGGAGGTCCGGGAAGAGCCGCCAGTAGGTGTAGTCGCCGCCGAGGAATCCGCCGCCGCGCTGGATGCTGAGGGAGGCGAACCACCCGTTGCGCGGCTCGAGCTTGTCGTCGCGCCGGTCCCACTCGATGAGCAGCTCGAGGAAGGACAGGAACTGGTAGCAGACCGGGTCCTGGGGCGTCAGGTTGCAGCCGTAGGCCAGCTGCGGAGCGTTGCCGGTGAGCCCGTTGGTGATGCCGGTGATGCGGTCCACCTCGATGTTGTACGAGGGGTAGATGCGGAAGCTGCTGTGCGGCTGCCAGACGATGCCGGTCTTCGCCTTCACTCCGATGTAGCCGTACGCCTGCTCGATGTTCTTGTAGAAGTCGAGCGAGCTCAGCCACTTGAAGTCCCGGCCCGGGAAGCGCGGCTGCTCGAACTCGGCGTAGAGGTCGAAGATCGGCGCCTGCTGGTCGACCTTCCACAGCGCGGGGAGGAACGCCCAGCCCACCTTCGCGCGCAGGGTGAGCTTCCGGAGGTCGCCGAGAAAGTTCCGGTCGGTGTACTCGGCGATCAGCCGGTACTCCTGCCGCACCGGATCCACGCCGAGGCCGCCGCCGTAGCGGATGGTGTGGAAGGGAGCCTCGCGCACGTCCACCACCACCGGGATGACCGCGTTCTGCCGGTCGGGCGTGCCGGTGGTGACCTTCACCGCGCCGAAGACGCCCATCTGGAAGACGCGGCGCTGCGCCTCGTCGAGCGCCTTCTCGCTGAACCAGTCGCCCTTGCGGACCGCGCCCTGTGCCTGGTCGATGATGTAGCGGACCTGCACCGAGGGCCTGGGCCCGGTCGCGACGAAGATGTTCCCGAACTTGTACCGGGGTCCGGGCACGCAGACCAGCCGCACGCGCGCGGTCTGGTCGGTCGTCTCGACGAAGACCTCGCC
>DASXGF010000532.1:0-3218 GCA_036489275.1 Myxococcaceae bacterium
CCATCAGCAGAAGGCCGATGGACGTGGCGAGCTGGAACTTCAGCGGCTGCTCGGTGAGCGTGGGCGAGAGGGTGAGGGTCTGGCTCTCGGGGTCGAGGCGCCGCACCACCGAGCTGCCCGAGGTGCCCTGGGCGAACTCCACCTTGTACCCGAAGCGCTCGGAGATGAGCTTCAGCAGCTGGGTCGAGGTGACCTGCCGGTCGAGCGCGAAGTCGCGCCGCATCCGCTCGGCCTCCTCCTCCAGCTCGGGGAACCAGTTGCGCTTGGCCTGGAGGAAGTCCGAGACCTCGTCGAATGGCGAGTAGTCCAGCGGGACGTCCGCTCCCTGCATCCCGCCGCTGGCCCCGGCCCCGTTGGTCTGCTGCGCGGCGACCTTCTCCAGCTGCATCCGGGTGTTCTTGTAGAGGTTGAAGAGGGCGGCGACGGTGCCGGCCAGCTTCGGCTCGGCCGAGAGGTGCTGGAGGTCCTCGGGGTCGATCTCCAGCGACTTGAGGAGCGGCTCGTCGAGGAGCTTGGCCAGCGTCTCGTCCACCGGGCCCTGGCCGAGCGAGCCCATGAACTGCTCGGGGTCCTGGTCGAAGTAGCGGAGCGCCTTCCAGAGGAGCGGGAAGGGCATCACCCGCTTCCCCTTCTCGATGAGGTTCAGGTACGCCGGCGACACGCCCAGATCGCGCGCCGCGTCCGCCTGCTTCACGTGCCGCTGCAGGCGGAGGGTGCGGATCTTGAGGCCGACGCTGGCGTTGAGGCTGCTCTCGTTCATCCAACTGGCGCCCGGAAGGAGAGGGCGCTCTCCCCGAGGCTGTTAGCAGCGGTGGCCCGGATTTACAACGATTGCTCTGGGACGACGCAGGGTTACGCCGCTTTGCGTCGAGAATTTACAACTGGGGTGGCACCGGGAGCCGACAGACGCGGCCGGGCACGGACCACCGGTGGATCCACGCCTCCACGGCGTCGTCCAGTCGCGCTCGGTCGGCTGGGCTGCGCACCTGGCACTCCTCGAGCTTCCAGCCGGGAGGCACGTTGCCCGAGTACCCGTTCAGCGTCGGCACCCCGGTGAGCTGGGCCGCCCACATCGCGTCGATGTGAGTGCGCCACGCCGGCCAGCCGTCCGGGGCGGGGGTGTAGACGAAGGCGCTGCAGTCGCGCGGAATCGTCGCGGCGAGCCGCTCCACCCGCGCCCGCTCCTCGGCGGGCGTGAAGTGCCAGAGGGAGATCCCCTGCTCCAGCAGGCAGGCGACGGCGAGGGCGGCTCCGGCCCAGGCCCGCCTGCGCCCGGCCGCGTCGACCGCGAGCGCGAGACCGGCGGACCAGGCCACCAGCACCACCAGCCCGAGCCGCGGCACCGCCCGGATGGCGCGTGCGCCCGGGACGAGCGCCGCGACCACGTTCCACGGCGAGAGCGCCCGCCACGGACCGAGCTGCGTCGCGAGCAGGACGAGCACGAGGGCGGTGAGGGCGAGGAGCGCCACGCCCTCCCGCCGGCGCGCACGCCACAGGGCGACCACCGCCGCGAGCAGCGTGAGCACGCCGACCCCCATCTGCTGCTCACCGTCCTGGTGGCGCATCCCGGCCAGCCGCCGAACCAGCCAGCCGTACCACCAGCTGTCCGGGCCGGGATTGAGCCAGGACTGTCCCTTCGCCAGGAACACCTCCTGCGTGCGCCGGAGGCCGACCACCGAGGCCGCGCTCCACCAGGCGTGCAGGAGGGGATAGACGAGCAGGAGCGAGAGCACGGTCGCGGCGGCGATCACCACGCCGTCCCTCCGCAGCGCCTCGAGCAGCGCGGCGCGGCTCCCCGGCACGGCGAGGGCGATCAGGACGGCGACGAGCAGCGCGAGCGCGAGGAACCACCAGAGGTAGTAGCTCGACCACGTCTGCGCGGCGAAAGCGATGGCAGCTCCGAGCCAGGCCGCGCGTGCCCGGCGCGTCCCTGGAGCCCGGAGCGCGGCGACGCCGAGGCCCACCGCCACCAGCGACCAGTACGCGCCGATGAGCTGGGGGTGGTTCAGGACGTGGGCCCGGGGTGCTCCGGCGGCGAAGAGCACCGCGCCGGCCACCGAGCCGCACCAGCCGGTTCCCAGCACCCGGCGGAGGAACCACACCGCGACGGCGGCGTTCAGCGCCGTCGTCGAGAGGAGCCAGAGCGCGTAGGCGCGTTCCGGGCCCGCCCCGAGGGCCCGGAAGAGCCAGTAGGGCGGCAACACGCCGACGAACACCTCGCTGTAGGCGACCACGTTCGGCGCGGGGAAGAAGAAGGGGGCGTTCCAGAAGCTACGGTGCAGGGGCTGCCGGGTGAGCCAGCCCCAGGTGTGCTCGAAGACGAAGTGCGCGAATCGCACGTCGCCCGGGTCGCCCGGCACGCGCTGGAGCCCGCTTCCGAGCACCGTGTGGTGCGCCAGGAGCAGCGAGGCCGCGACGGCCAGCGCCACCGCGGCGGCGGCCCGGGCGGGGCTCCAGGCCGGCGGCCGGTGTAGAAGCGGAGCCGGTTCCACGTGCGCGTGCGCTTTTCGCCGACTTCGGAGCGGACGACAATGGCTCTTCTGCTCGGGGCGATGGTGGGCCTCGTGCTCTGGCGCCGTCTGCCCTTCCTCGGGCCGGTTCCACCCGGGGGGCTGTACGACTCCGACGCCGCCGTGCCGGTGCTGATGTCGAACCTCGCCACCGGCGGTCCGGTGGACTGGCTGTTCTGGGGACAGGATCGCTTCGGGGCCTGGCCTTTCTTGATGGCCCGTCTGGCCGGGGCGCTGGTGGACCGGGCATGGACTCCGCACGGGATGCACGTGGTGCGGACCCTGTGGATGGTGGCGGCGCTCGTTCCGTGGCTCGGGCTGGCCGGCCGCGCCGGAGCCGTGGCCGCGGCCGGTTTCCTCCTGCTCCCGGCGACCGGGCCCCTGCTGCAGCAGGTCCTCCCCAACCTCGGGACGGTGGACGGGTGGCAGCTCCCGGCCCTGCTCTGGGCCTGGTGGGGCCTCCGAGGTGCGGCACGGAGCGCGCGGCCGGGCCGCTGGCTCGTCCTGGCGGGGGTGGCCGGCGCGCTGGCCACCTGGACCTCGCTGGTGAGCGCGCCGCTGCTCGCGGTGCTGGCGGTGGTCGAGGGGAGGGGAGGAGAGCCGGGCATCCGGCGCCGGGCCGCGCTGGGGCTACCCCTGTTCGCCGGCCTGGGGGTGGAGGGCACCGTGCGGGCCCTCTGGCACCGGACGGCCCGGAGCCACGGGTGG
>DASXGF010000536.1:0-14116 GCA_036489275.1 Myxococcaceae bacterium
CGGCCGACCTGGTGGTCCTCGGTGCGCCGGACGTGGATCACCTCGTCGCCCACGTCGGTACCACCCATGTCCACACGGTGGTCCGCGCCGGACGCATCGTCCTCCGGTCGGAGACCGCAGCCCGCTGCTGAAGGAAAGTTCCACCCCGGGCCTCCCACGAGGCCCGGGGCCGGAACAGGGCTTTCCCGCTCTGCCTCCGACCACCGGAGGGCAGAACACCCATGGCCCTGCAACGCCCGGCAGACGATGACGATTTCCGGCATCCATCACAGATGCAGTGGGTGGTGCACGCCCCGCTGCGAACGTCGCGTCGACCGGATATGAACGGAGAACTGCATGTGTCGCTTGTTCGGTTTCCGGTCGGCCGCGTCGGAGCGGGTGCACGACGCGCTGGTGCTCGAGCGCAACTCCCTGCGCCGGCAATCTCTGGAGCACCCTGACGGCTGGGGCATCGCCTCCTGGCACGACGGCGGTCCGCCGCAGGTCGCTCGCGGCCTCGGAGCGGCCCACCTCGATCCCGAGTTCGAACGCATCAGCAGCGCGGTCCAGGCCCGCACCGTGCTCGCCCACCTCCGGCTGGCCTCCGTGGGCTCGGTGAAGCTGGACAACGCGCACCCGTTCACCCACGGCCGGTGGGCCTTCGCCCACAACGGCACCCTCCACGCGTTCGACCGGCATCGCGCTGCTCTCGAGGAGCGCATCGCGCCCGCCTACCGCACCTTCCGCGGCGAGACCGACTCCGAGCGCTGCTTCGCGCTCTTCCTCACCCGCCTCTCCTCGCGCACCGATCCGCTCGGCAATCCGAGCCTCTACGACGTGCAGTGGGCGCTCGCCGCGGTGATGGACGACGTCTCCCGCATCACCGACGTCGACGTTGGGAACGGCAAGCGCTCGGCGATGAACTTCCTCGTGACCGACGGAGATCTCCTGGCCGCGACCCGCCGCGACCGGACCCTCTTCCTCGCCGCCGAGACGGTGGAGGGCATTCCGCTCCGGGAACGCCCCCCCTCGGGGACCCGCCTCTTCGCGCTCGAGGTGGCCAGCGAGGAGCTCCAGGGACCCGACGTCTGGCACGAGGTGCCGCAGGATGGCGTGATCGGCATCGACCGTGACCTCACCTTCGTGGAAACCTCGCTCGCGACGCTGCTTCAGCGCATCGCGGGCACGCTCGCCCGCACGGGGTGAGCCATGCCCATCAACGTTCAGCAGGTCCGGGCCGCCATCGAGCAGGCCCAGGACAACGCCCTCGCCCAGCAGGGATCGCCGCGGCAGTTCGCCCGTCCGTCGGTAGAGCACGTCTCGCTCGGGCGCGGGCTACGCATCGTCCTCCTCCTGGTCCTCTGGGCCGGTGGGAGCTTGCTCTCCGCGCTGCTCGGGCTCGGCGCCGGCGGGCTCCCCGGCGCGGGCATCACCCTTCCGCTCGGCGTCATCGTCTCGTTCTTCCTGGCGCTCTACCTGAGCCACATCGTGCGGGTGGCCGCGCAGTGGGAGCGCGGCGTGGTGCTGCGCCTCGGAAAGTTCAACGGCCTCAAGGGGCCGGGGGTGATCCTCGTGTTCCCGGTGATGGACTCGGTGCGCTTCGTCGACACCCGCCTCCTCACCCTCGACATCCCGCACCAGCAGGTCATCACCCGGGACAACGTTCCGGTCCGGGTCGACGGGGTCATCTTCTTCACGGTCCGTGACCCGGAGCGGGCGGTCATCACCGTGCAGGACTACCGGTTCGCGGTTTCCCAGTACGCCCAGGCCTCGCTCCGCGACGTCATTGGAAGCATGACCCTCGACGAGCTGCTCAGCGAGCGCGATCAGATCCAGTCCAAGATCGCCTCGGTGGTCGAGAGCCGGGCCTCCACCTGGGGCACGCACATCGACTCGATCCGTCTCCTGGACATCGACATGCCCGAGGACCTGAAGCGCATGATGTCGCGCCAGGCCTCGGCGGAGCGCGAGAAGCGCGCCACCATCACCAAGGCGGAAGGCGATCGCGACGCCGCGCTCAACCTCGCCGCGGCCGCCGCGACCATGTCCTCGAGCCCCGGCGCGATGCAGCTCCGCACGCTGCAGACGCTCGACGGCCTCGGCTCATCGCCCTCCAACACCGTGGTGATCGCCGTCCCCGTCGAGGTGCTGGAGCTGGCCAAGGCGATTGCCAAGGCCCGCGGCGGCAGCTGAAAAAGAAGCCCCCGGGGGATGATCCCGGGGGCCTCGCCGGTCCGGAGGGGGTGAGTCCGGACCGGCCAGACTGAACTGTGAAGCCCGCGGCTCAGCCGAGCGGCGGCGGGCAGCTCGGATTGCTCGGGTCGCAGAAACCGCCGTCGGACGAGCCGGAAGTCCCTCCGTCGCTGCCACCGTCGCTCCCGCCCGAGGTCCCGCCGTCGGAGCCGCCTCCGGTCCCGCCGTCGGACGCGGGGCCACCGGGGCTGCCGGAGTCCGGGAGCCCGCCGTCGGCCGAGCAGCCCTCCGGCTCGTCCGCCTCGCCCTTCACCCGGATGACCGGACGGAGGATCCACCCGTTCGGTCCGCCGGTCTCGTGGTAGGCGATGGAGTTCTTCCCGTCGAAGTCGAGGGTGACCGTGTGCTTCGTGCAGGCGCTCACGGTGAACGTGCCCTTCAGCTTCAGCCCGGACTCCTGGCCGCTCGGCGTCTTCAGCGGCGCCTGGGTGTCGTCGGCGAGGACGACGTACTGAGGGCCGTCGGCGAGGACGAGCCGGATCTCGCTGACGGTCCCTGCGGGAAGCGAGATCTCCCCGAGCTTCATCGACACGTCCTGGAGCGTGAGCAGATCGACGGTGATCGGGCCGTGAGCCACCGTGACCCAGCCGGCCTCGTCGGAGTGAGCGGTCACGGTGTCGACGGTGACCACGATGCCCTTGACCTCGGGTGACGGCGCGTCGGCCAGCGCGACGGCGAGCGTGCCGTTGCCGGAGCTGGATGCGCCACAGCCTGCGAGGGCAATCCCGCAGGCGGCGAGCAGCGAACGAAGGACGCGAGAAGACATCGGCTTTTGACTCCCGTGACGGCCCCACGACCGGGCCTGGTTTGCGCCCCGGGTCCCTGTGCAGACGGCTTGCCATCCACACTGCAACCCGGGATTTCCGGAGCGGTGGCCCCCGGGACCCGGGTGATTTCAGAGGGAAAGCGTGTGCGCCGCTGTCCCGCATCGGGAGCCTTCGGCGGAGACCCGCGCGGAGAGTGGGACAGGGCTCGCGGTGTACCGTTTGGTGCAGTGGCTGTCCCGGACGGGACGGCCTTCGCCCGGGAACACGAGACCTCGTGAGGCGATGGTGGGCGGCACGACCGTTGCTGTAGGAAGACGACTGGATGTTCCGCTGCGCGCTCATGCTCGGACTGCTGCTGGCCTCGACGGCCGGAGCCGAGGAGCTCGCGCCGCGCACGCGCGCGCTGCTGCACGAGGCGCTCGAGGCGAGGCTCGTGCTGCCCACCGAAGCTCCGTCGCTCCAGCGGCCGATGCTCCTGCCGTCGTCCACCACGCCCTCCGCGGCCGCGGTGCGCGAGTCGAACTCGGCCGCGACCCAGGCTGCGCAGTCCGCCGCGGCGAACCGGGCGGCGCAGGACGTGGCGAACGGCAAGGGCCACGGCAATGGGAACGGGAACGGGAACGATCCCAGCGACTCGGCGCGCAACGCGGCCGGCCAGGCCCGCGCGGCCGAGGCCCGGGCCACCGGCGGGAATGGCGCCTCGAACGGCCACAAGGGCAACGGCGGTGGCAACGGGAACGGCGGCGGCAACGGGAACGGTGGCGGCAAGGGCAACGGCAAGCCGTAGCCGGTGAGCCGGGCCGCGGCCCCTGCGGGGCTGACGCTCTTCACACCCCGATTCGACGGAGCAGCAGCGCGTGAGCTCCGCCCGCGTGGTGTTGCTCACACTGCTGCTCGCGGCGGACCCGAGCGTTCCCGCGTCGGAGGCGCACCTCGTCGCCGGCGCCGAGGCGTTCCGGGCCGAGTCCTACGAGAAGGCTCTGGTGGAGTTCCGGGTGGCGGAGGCGCTCGGGTCCACCGAGGCCTCCTGGTACGCCGCCGCCTCGCTCCTCAAGCTGGGCCGGCCCGAGGACGCGGTGGAGGCCTTCGTCCTCGCGGAGCAGAGCAACCGCGCCGCTGCCGACGCGCTCCTCGAGGTCTACCGCGGGCAGGCCTGCTACGCCGCGCAGCTCTACCTGTGCGCTGACCGGTGGTTCGAGTCGGCGGCCTCGCGCGCCGGTCCACGCCTCGCGCCCCAGCTGAAGACGCTCCGCGCGGAGATCCGCGACGCGCTCCAGCCCGCGCAGCTGGACGCCGCCATCGACCGGCGACTCACCCGCGCTGCCGAGCTCCAGCCCACGCGCCCTGCCCTGGCCCTGGCCTACGCCGAGGAGGCCGCGGGGCTCGCCGGCCGATCCCCGACCCGCCACCGCCAGGCCGAGGCCGCCACGCTCGCGACCCGGCTGGCCTCGCCGCCGAGGGGGAGCCCGTGACCGCGGCGCTCCTCCTCCTCCTCCTCGCGGCGGCCGACCCGTGCGCCGTGCCCACCCCTGCGGGCGGCGCCGGAGATCCCCGCGAGGCGGCGATCTACGTCCGGGTCGGAGACTCGGAGCGGGCGCGCGGAAATCTCGGTGCGGCCCGGGAGGCCTACCTGGCAGCGCTGAGTCGGGCCCCTGCCTCCGCCGAGGCGCGGCGCGGGCTCGAGGCGGTCTGCCGCTCGGAGGCCGATCCGCTCCAGGCCGGGGCCGATGCGCTCGAGGACGGTGATCCCCAGCGCGCTCTGCAGTCCCTGGCCAACGCCCGAGGCCGCGGAAACGACCGCGCAGTCGATCTCCTCGAGGGCATCGCCCGCTACCAGCTCGGGCAGGACGCCACCGCCATCCCGCTCCTCGAGTCCGCGCGGACCGACCCGGCGGTCGCCGAGTCCGCGTCCTTCTTCCTCGGGCTCATCGCGCTCCGGCGTGGCGACGGAGACCGCGCCAGCCGGCTCTTCGACCAGGCCGGACGGGCCATCGGCCTCGAGGACGCCGCGCGGCAGCTGGCGCGCATGGCCCAGCAGGAGGGCCACGTGATCGTCTCGGTGGGCGCCGAGCTGGTCTACGACACCAACGTCGCGCTCCGGCCGGACGCCGCGCCCCCGACCTTGCCCGGACCCGACGGGAGCGTGGGGCTCACCCTGATGGGGCTCGTCCGGCCCTGGGGAACGCCGGGCCCGTACCTCCGGGTCGAGGGTCAGTTCTCGAAGCAGTTCACCATCAGCGAGCTGGACCTGATCGGCGGCGCCGGGGCGCTCGGGTGGCGGCTGCTCGGGCCGATCGGGAGCCTCACCGGAGAGTACGCCTACAACTACCAGGCGCTCGACGGCCGAGGGTACCTTGCGGACCACCGCGTCTTTCTCGGCGGCTCGCTCCTCACCGGAATGTTCCTCTGGGGGGCGGCGTACGCCGCGCACTTCGAGACCTACCGCTGGGAGGCGCTGAGCGATCAAAGTGGGATCCGTCAGGTGCTGGAGCTCGACGCGGCGCTGCTTCCCGGCGCCGGGATCCGGCTGACCGCAGGCTATGCCGGAACCTGGGACGCGGCCCGGGTGGATCCGCTCTCGTATCTGGAGCACGGACCCATCGTGGAGCTGGTCTGGGCGCATGGCCCGCTGACCGTCGGCGCGCGCGGGGCCATCGGGTGGCGCACCTACCGGACCGAAGACCCCAACTACCAGGTGCCGGACAGCGACCCTCCGGTCTACCTCCGGCGCGAGGACACCCGTTACTTCGCGACCACCTGGGTCGACCTCGGGCTCGGCGCGCAGTGGTCGGTGCGCGGGACGGTGCGGCTGCTGCGCACGGACTCGAACATCCCGGACCTGAACGCGACCGAGTGGATCTTCATCGGAAGCGTGGCCTGGACGGGATCGGTGCTCTGATGCGGCGCGCCCTCCTGCCCCTCGTCCTCGCGGTGCTCGGTCTCGCCGGATCGGGGCTGGCCACCCTCAGCCTGCACGGCGCGGCCACCGCGACCCTGCAGCGGGCCACCGAGGAGCGTCTGCGCGGCGCGGGCGTCACCGCCGCCCGCACGCTGGAGCAGGCGGGCTTCACCCCCGATCCGGCCTGGCTGCGCTCGGTGGTGGAGGCGAACGGGCTCGAGGGCGCGTTCCTCCTCGACCCACGGCTCCGCGTGGTCCTCGATCCCTCGGGGACGGTCGATCGCCCGGTGGATCTGCTCCGCGTGGACGCGGCGCGGGTGAGGCGCGCATTCGCCGGCGATCCGAGCGTGTCGCTCGGGTGGGCCATCGGCGGCGCGCAGGTGGCCGCGGCATACCTCCCGGTCCATCGCGGCGGCACGGTGGACCAGGTGCTGGTGCTCGAGGGCGGCGAGGGTTACGCCGCCAAGCAGGCGGACCTCGACCACTCCCTTCACGTGGGCTGGCTCCTCTCCGCCTGCGCCGCGCTGCTGACCGCACTCGTCGCGGCCGGGTGGGCGGCCGCCGAGCGCCGTCAACGAGACCTCTCCGCCCGGGCGGCCCGCGGAGCTCTCCTGGCGCAGCTCGCGGCCACGGTGGCGCACGAGGTGCGAACCCCGCTGACCGTCATCCGGGGAACCGTGGAGCTGATGGCGGAGCGCGGCCACGGCAAGCTCGGCGACCGCGACGCCGAGGCCCTGAAGGACATTCTCGGCGAGGTGGCCCGGCTCAGCCGCCTGACCATGGACTTCCTCGACCTCTCCAGCGACCGGCCGCTCGCGGGCACCGACCTCGACATCGCCTCCTTCCTCGACGACGCCGCCCGCGCCGGACGGGCCGCGACGGGCCTGACCATCGACGTCGAGGCTCCGTGGGGCCTCCACGTCCAGGGAGACGGCGGCCGGCTCCGGCAGGTCTTCCTGAATCTGGTCTCGAACGCCGCCCGCGCCGGGGCGAAGCGCATCTGCATCCGAGCGGCCGCCGAAGGACGGCGGGTGCGGCTCGAGGTGGCCGACGACGGGCCGGGCGTCCCCGACGCCGTCCGCAATCGGATCTTCGAGCCCTTCGCCACGACGCGCGAGGACGGCAATGGCCTCGGGCTGGCGGTGAGCAGACGCATCGTGGAGCGCCATGGAGGCAGCCTGGCGCTTCTCTCCGCAGGGCCGGGGGCCACGTTCCGCATCGAGCTGCCGAGAGCAGAAGCACAGAGGAGGCCGGGCGATGGGTGACATCCTGGTGGTGGACGACGAGCCGAAGCTCGGCAAGCTGGTGGCCGAGATGCTCGAGCTGGACGGGCACCACGTCCAGCGCGTGGGCGGCGGGAAGGACGCGCTCTCGGCGATGTCCAACTTCGCGATGGACGTGGTGGTGACCGATCTCCGCATGCCGGACGTGGACGGGCTGGCGGTGCTCGGCGCGGCGGTGCAGCAGGGCGATCCGCCGGACGTGATCATGATGACCGCGCACGGGAGCACCGAGAACGCGGTCGAGGCGATGAAGCGCGGCGCGGCCGACTACCTGAGCAAGCCGTTCTCGATGGAGGAGCTCCGCGTCCGGGTGAAGCGCCTCTGCGAGCTGCGGGCGATGCGGCGGCGCTCCTCGGCCCTGGTCGAGCGGCTCACCCCGAATCTAGTGACCGAGAGCGCGGCGATGCGCACGACCATCGACGCGGCGATGCGGGTGGCGCGGACGCCGACCACCGTCCTCCTGATGGGCGAGAGCGGGACGGGCAAGAGCCAGATCGCCCGGCGGGTCCACTACGCCAGCGCGGTATCGACCGGCCCGCTGGTGGAGGTGCACTGCGCCGCCCTGCCGGAGGCGCTGCTCGAGTCCGAGCTCTTCGGACACGAGAAGGGAGCGTTCACCGGGGCGCAGCTGCGCCGCGTGGGCCACCTCGCCGCCGCGGAGGGCGGCACGCTCTTCCTCGACGAGATCGGCGACATCCCGGCTGCCACCCAGGTGAAGCTCCTCCGCTTCCTCCAGGACCGGGTCTACGTCCCGCTGGGCAGCACCACCGAGCGGACGGCGAACGTGCGGATCGTCGCCGCCACCAACCGGGATCTGAAGGCGGCGGTCGGTGCGGGGACCTTCCGCGAGGACCTGTACTACCGGCTGAACGTCTTCAGCATCGTGGTGCCCCCGCTCCGCGAGCGCGCCGAGGACGTGCTCCCTCTCGCGATGCGCTTCCTCGCCTCGCGTGGCATCCCCGAGGAGCGCCTCACCCCCGGAGCCCGGGCCCGGCTCGAGCAGCACAGCTGGCCGGGGAACGTGCGCGAGCTGGAGAACGTGCTCGAGCGAGCGACGATCCTCGCCGGGGACGCGCCGATCGCCCCGGAGCACCTGACCCTCGGCGTCGCGCCGCGGAGCCGGAACGTCGTCCTGGAGTTGCTCGTCACCGGCTTCGACCTCGACGGGTTCGAGCGCGAGCTGCTCCAGGCGGCGATGGAGCGCGCCGGTGGCAACAAGAGCGCCGCCGCCCGCCTGCTCGGCATCACCCGGCGCCGGCTCTACTCCCGGCTCGACAGCCTCGCCTCGCAGCAGGAAGGCGACAGTGAGGGCTGAGCCTGGACGGGCTGAGCGGCCGGCTCACCCGGCGCGGGCGAGCAGCTCGTCCTTCCACCGCTGGAGGAGGTGCTCGGAGCGGGGACCGGAGGTGGTCACCACCAGCTCCCGGGTCGCCTCCGTGGGCTCCTCGAGGAGGATGCGTAGGGCATCGGACGGGGCGGCGCCGGGCACCCGGTCCACCCACTCGACCAGCGTGGCCCCCGGTCCGTCCCTCAGCTCGTGGAAGCCGGTCCCGTCGAGCTCCTCCGTCCCGGAGAGCCGGTAGAGGTCGGCATGGGTGAGGGGGATGCGTCCGTGGTGCTGGTGGACGATGGCGAAGGTGGGGCTGGTCACGTCCCCGTCCCGGAGGCCGACGCCGCGAGCGATGCCGCGGGCGAGCTCGGTCTTCCCCGCGCCCAGCTCGCCCACGAGCCCGACGAAGTCGCCTTCCTGGAGCACGCGTCCCAGCGCCTCGCCGAGCGCTCGCGTCTCCTCGGGTGACGACGATGCGAAGCTCACCGTCCCCATGCAGTCCACACCTCGCCGAGCGCGGCGGTGAGATCCGACGCGATGAGCCCCAGGCGCCCCCAGCGCCGCGCGGCGGCATCGCCCGCGAGGCCGTGCGCGAGAACCCCGAGGCTGGCCGCGTCCAGCGGCGAGAGTCCCTGGGCGAGGAATGCCCCCACCATTCCCGAGAGCACGTCCCCGGTTCCTCCGGTCGCCATCCCCGGGTTGCCGGTGGGGTTCACTCTCACCTCTCCGCCCGGATCCGCCACCACGGTGCGCGCGCCCTTGAGCACCACCACCGCGCGGTGGGAGCGGGCGAAGCTCGTGGCAGTGGCGATGCGCTGCGCCTGGACCTCGCCGACCGTCTTCCCGGTGAGCCGCGACATCTCACCCGGATGGGGGGTGAGCACGACGGAGGCCCGGCTCCGCTGCAGCAGCTCGGCATGTCCGGCGATGGCGTTGAGCCCGTCGGCGTCGAGGAGGACCGGCACGTCGAGGCGCGCCAGCAGCTCGCTCAGCAGCACGTGGGTCTCCGGTCCGCGAGGGATGCCCGGCCCGACGACCAGCGCGTCCTTTCCCTCGGCGGCGGAGAGGAGCACGTCGAGGTGGGTGGGTCCGAGCACGGCGGAGGCCGGGAGCGCAACGCCCATCAGCTCGGGTGAATGGCCCTGCACGTCGGACAGGGCGTCGGCCGGGGTGGCGACGGTGCACAGCCCCACTCCGCTCCGGAGCGCCGCGAGCCCGGCGAGCGCCGCCGCTCCGCTCTTCCCCCGGCTGCCGGCGACGACCAGGAGATGCCCGTAGGTGCCCTTGTTGGTGTCCGAGCGGCGTGGGGGCAGCCAGCGCGGGCCGTCCGATGGCTCGAGGAGCCAGGTCGACGGCGCGAGCTCGGCGAGCCCGATGTCGACGACCTCCACCTCGCCGGCGAGCGTGGCCCCGGGCTCGAGAGCGAGGCCGAGCTTCCGCGCGCCAAAGGTGATCGTCCGGTCGGCCGCGACGCAGGGGTCGAACGCCCGCCCGGTGTCGCTGGACAGCCCGGAGGGAAGGTCCACCGCGAGCACGCGCACCCCCTCGGCGCGCCAGCGGAGCATGGCCCTGATCGCGTCGGCCGGGTCGCCGTCCGGCGCACGGGCGAGGCCGGTGCCGAAGAGCGCGTCGATGACCACGTCACCGCGACGGAGCGGGATCGCCGCGCCGCCGGAATGGACCGGAACGCCGGCCTGCTCCACCGCCGCGTGATTCCTCGCGGCATCACCCTTGAGGCGTGCGGCGTCGCCCACCCGCCAGACGTGGACCTGGCACCCCGAGGCATGGAGCTTCCGGGCTGCGACGTAGCCGTCACCCCCGTTGTTGCCCGGCCCGGCGACGACCAGGAACTGCGCCCCGGAGCCGCCGAGCTGCCTGGCCGCCTCGGCGACCGCCGTCCCCGCGTTCTCCATCAGGATGGATGCGGGCAGGCCGCGGCGCTCCGCCTCGGCCTCGGCAGTCCGCGTCTCGGCGGCGGTCAGCAGCGGTTGCATCTGCACGGAGCGTGCAGCCGAAGGGACGACGCCGCAAGTTCGACGAGCCGGCGAGAAGTCGGAGCTCGACACCCCGCCAGGCTGGGTCCGCCCCGATGGCGGCAACGAGCTCCGGGCGGCCGGCGCGTTGCTGGAGCCCGACGGATCCACTACCGTCGAATGCCGTGGGGACCGATCGGGAGGAAGTCGACCCGTTCGACACGTGGAAGACGGCGCCCTCGGAAGCGCGACCGTCGGAGCCGCCGCGGCTCCCGTCGACCCTGGTGCAGCTGGTGTGCGCGGACGATCTGCGTCCTCCCTCGGTGCGGCACTGGCTGGACGGATGCACCGAGATCCGCATCCACCGCGCCCGGAGCCCCTCGGTCCGCCGCGAGGGATCGACGCTCACCCTGGGCCTCGCCGATCCCTACGCCTCCAACGAGCATCTCCTGGTGCGAGCGACGTCGGCGGGCTTCGTCGTCTCCGACGAGGGCTCGACCAACGGCACCTGGGTCGAGGGCCGCCGCCTCGCTCCCGGGGAGGAGCGCGCGCTCGTCGAGGGCCTCGTCGAGGTGGGCCACACCTTCTTCCACCTGCGCTCGGAGGTGCGAGGCACGCAGGACGCACCGGCCGACGCAGACCCGGCGGACCCGCTCACCTTCCAGGCCGAGTTCGCGCTGGGCCTCAGCTCCGCCGGCCGGCTCGCACGCCGGTCTCACGACGTGCTGATCACCGGTGAGTCCGGCGCCGGCAAGGAGGTGCTGGCCCGCTGGCTCCACCGGATCTCGGGGCGGAAGGGGGGGCTCGTCGCCGTGAACTGCGCGGCGGTCCCGGAGCACCTCCTGGAGGACGAGCTCTTCGGACACGTGAAGGGCGCGTTCTCCGGAGCGGTGGGCGACCGCGCGGGGCTGCTGCGCGCCGCGCACGAGGGCACCCTCCTCCTCGACGAGGTGGGGGACATGCCGCTGCCGCTGCAGGCGAAGCTCCTCAGAGTCATCGAGGACCGGCGCGTCCGCCCGGTGGGAAGCGAGGAGGAGATCCGGGTGGACATCCTGGTCATCGCCGCGACCCACCGGGACCTCCGGACGCTCGTCGGGGAGGGACGGTTCCGGGAGGACCTGCTCGCGCGCCTGGGCCTCCTGCCGGTGCGGGTCCCCCCGGTCCGGGAACGGAGGGAGGACCTCGGCTTGCTGGTGCGCCGGATGGTGAAGGAGGTTCCCCGCGGCCTGGAGCGGGTCCACTTCGAGCTGGACGCGCTCCGCATGCTGCTCCTCCACCCCTGGCCTCTGAACGTGCGAGAGCTGCGCCGGGCGCTGCTCGCGGCGATCGACCTCGCCGGGACGGACGACGGCCCGGTGCTGATCGGGCCGCAGCACCTGCCCGCTGCGCTGGAGCGCCCGCCCTCCCCGCCTCTTTCCGAGCCTCTGTCCGAGGAGGACCGCGAGCTCCGGGGCACGCTGGTGACGCTGCTCGCCCGGCACCGCGGAAACGTCGCCGCGGTGGCGCGGGAGCTCGGCAAGCCGCGCACCCGGGTGCAGCGTCTGATGGCCCGGCTCGGCGTCGAGCGCCCGACCGACTGAAGCCCGCGGGCGCCCCGCGGGCGCCCACGAGTGCCCGGGCGTCCTGCCTGCACAACTTCCTCGGATCTCCGGGGCTTCCGGCTCCTCCGCCCGAGGCACGGCCGTTGCTCGGCGGGCCTCCGAGCGCGCCTCGGGTCGCCGGCGCGTGCGACTGGGGAGGACAAGATCATGTCGACGTGTCTCGAGCCCGGGCGGCGCAGCCGCACCGTGGCCTTCATTCTCTGGGGGGCGGGATGCCTGCTGCTCGCTGCCGTGCTGCTCGTGCCGCGAACCGCGCGAGCCGGGGACACGCAGGGCGCGCCGGCCGCCGCGCTGAGCGGCGTGCAAGATCCGGGTCCACGTGGAGGTTCCCCAGGCGCCGGCAGGCCTCTCCCGGGGCTGAGCGACACCGAGAAGGCCCTCTTCTACCAAGGCCTCTTCCGGGCCTCCGAGCTCGAGGCGACCTGCGATTCATGCAGTGACGTTCCTCCGGGCACTCCCATCCCGCCCGGCTCGCCGCCGGACACGACCAACTCCGCGGGGCTCGGCGGGCGCTTCAACTCCGACCAGTGCCTCGCCTGCCACGCCCAGCCCGCGGCCGGCGGAACGTCCCCGGCGCTGAACCCGTCGTTCTCCATCGCCGGGCACAAGGGGGCCACCAACAGGGTCCCCTTCTTCGAGCGGAGAGACGGGCCGACCCGGGAGGTGCGCTTCCTCTTCCACGACGACGGCACCCGCGACGGCTCGGTCCACCAGAAGTTCACCGTGGCCGGCCGCTCCGATGCGCCGAACTGCACGCTGGCCCAGCCCGACTTCGAGCGCGCCGCGGAGGTGAACGGCCTCGCCCTTCGGATCCCCACCCCGCTTTTCGGGCTCGGCCTGGTCGACTCCATTCCCGACCAGGAGATCCTCTCCCATCTCGCCTCGCACTCCGAGCGGAAGGAGAGGCTTGGAATCCAGGGCACCCCGAACCGGGCGACGAACAATGCCACCATCGGGCGGTTCGGCTGGAAGGCCCAGAACGCCTCGATCACCGTGTTCGCCGGCGAGGCCTACAACGTGGAGATGGGGATCACCAACGAGCTGTTCCCCATCTCCAAGACCGAGGACACGACCTGCAACCTCGGCGCCGAGCCGAACGACGTCACGCGCGTGGACGGGGACAAGTTCGACGATCCGCTGGAGCTGATGGCGGACTGGCTGATGTTCTCGCTCTTCACCCGCTTCCTGGACGCGCCGCAGCCCGTGGAGCTGACCCCGGCGGCTCACCGCGGTGCGCGGCTGTTCGAGGACGTCGGCTGCGCCGAGTGCCACGTGCCGAGCATGAAGACCCGGCCGGCACCGCTCGGACCGCTCTCGAAGGCGCTACAGGGGAAGACGGTGAACCTCTTTTCCGACCTGGTCCTGCACCACATGGGCCCCCACCTGGCGGACAACGTCATCCAGGGCGACGCCGGACCGGACATGTTCCGCACCGCTCCGCTCTGGGGGGTAGGCCAGCGGCTGTTCTTCCTCCACGACGGGCGGACGGGAGACCTCCAGGACGCGATCCGCGCGCACTTCTCGCTCCCCTCGCCGGCGCACGGCCGCGACCCGGCGTACCCGGCGAGCGAGGCGAACCAGGTGGTCATCGACTACTTCCGGCTGCAGGCGAACCAGCAGCAGGACGTGCTCGAGTTCCTGCGGTCGCTCTGACGGGAGCCGGAGGAGCGCCATGCACCCTGGACCTCGACGCGCAGCCCTGCTCTCCGCGCTTCTCCTGCTCTCCGTCCTGACCGGCTGCTCCTCCGGTCCGCCCGCCGGGAACGGTCCGACGCCCTGCGGCCCGGGGCAGAACCCACCGAACCCCTGCCCCGGCCCGTCGGCACCGGCCCCGACCCTCGCGTCGATCAGCCCCGCCTCGGCGGTCGCGGGGAGCGGCGGCTTCACCCTCACCGTCGACGGGGCGAGCTTCAGCACCAGCTCGGTCGTGGACTGGAACGGCGCGCCGCGGCCGACGACCTACGTGGGCCCGACCGAGCTGACAGCGGCCGTCTCCGCGGCCGACGTCAGCGCCGCCGGGACGGCGCAGGT
>DASXGF010000549.1:0-2905 GCA_036489275.1 Myxococcaceae bacterium
CGTCACGTCGTAGACCACCCGGTTGATCCCCCTGACCTCGTTGATGATCCGCGTCGCGACGCGGCCTAGGAACTCGTGCGGAAAGGGGAAATAGTCCGCGGTCATCCCGTCAGTGGAGGTCACGGCCCTCAAGGCGCAGACATGGTCGTAGGTGCGCCCGTCCCCCATCACCCCCACGGTCTTCACCGGCAGCAGCACGGCGAAGGCCTGCCAGATCGCGTCGTAGAGGCCGGCGCGCTCGATCTCCTCGAGATAGATGAAATCCGCCTTGCGGAGGATGGCGAGCTTCTCCTTCGTGATCTCGCCGGGGATGCGGATGGCGAGCCCAGGGCCCGGGAAGGGATGGCGCTTCACCATGCGCTCGGGCAGGCCGAGCTCGCGGCCGAGCGCCCGGACCTCGTCCTTGAAGAGCTCGCGGAGCGGCTCCACGAGCTTGAGCTTCATCACGTCGGGAAGCCCGCCGACGTTGTGGTGGCTCTTGATGGTGGCCGAGGGGCCCTTGGTGGAGACCGACTCGATGACGTCCGGGTACAGCGTGCCCTGGGCGAGGAAGTCCGCGCCCTGGATGTCACGCGCCGCCTCCTCGAAGACGGCGATGAACTCCCGGCCGATGATCTTCCGCTTCTTCTCCGGATCGGTGACCCCGGCCAGCCGGTCCAGGAAGCGCTTCCGCGCGTCCACCGTCCGGAGCGGGACGTGGAACCGGCCCACGAAGAGCTGCTGCACTTGCTCGCGCTCTCCGGAGCGGAGCACGCCGTTGTCGACGAAGATGCAGGTCAGCCGGTCGCCGATGGCGCGGTGGATGAGGAGGGCGGCCACCGAGCTGTCCACGCCGCCGGACAGCGCGCAGATGACCTTCCCCTCCCCCACCTGCTTCCGGATCGCCTCGACCGCCTCCTCGGCGAAGCCCTTCATCGTCCAGGCGCCGGAGAGCTTGCAGACGTCGAAGAGGAACGCCCGGTAGATGTCCTTGCCCCGTGGCGTGTGCACCACCTCGGGGTGGGACTGCAGGCCGAAGATCGGTCGCTCGCGGTGCGCGGTCGCGGCGAGCGGAGCGTTCGACGTGCGGGCGATGGGCTCGAAGCCGGGCGGAAGCACGTCCACCCGGTCGCCGTGGCTCATCCACACCTCGCACGCCTCACCCTTGGCGAACGGGGCGAGCGGGCCCCTGGGGTCGAGCACCTCGATGGTCGCCGGGCCGAACTCGCGGTGCGCGGTCCGGTCCACCCGGCCCCCGAGCATCTTCGCGATGAGCTGCAGCCCGTAGCAGATGCCCAGCACCGGCACGCCGAGGTCGAACACCCCGGCCGCGGGCATCGGCGCCCCCTCGGCCTCCACCGACATCGGGCCGCCGGAGAGGATGATGCCCTTCGGCGCGAAGGCCTTGATGTCGGCGAGCGGCAGATCCGGCCGGTGAATCTCGCAGTAGACGCCCAGCTCGCGGACGCGGCGGGCGATCAGCTGCGTGTACTGACTGCCGAAATCGAGGATGAGGACCTTCTCGTCGTGGATGTGCACGTGTCTGTTTTCGCTTGTGTGGCGGCCGCTACTCACTCGACGCGGTAGTTCGGCGCCTCCTCGGTGATGATGACGTCGTGGACGTGGCTCTCGCGGAGCCCGCTCGGGGTGATCCGGACGAAGCGCGCGTTCTTCCGCAGCTCCTCGATCGTCTTGCACCCGGTGTAACCCATGCCGCTCCGGATGCCGCCGAGCATCTGGTACACGTTCATCGCCAGGCCGCCCTTGTACGGGACCCGCCCCTCGATGCCCTCGGGGACGAGCTTCTGCTCGTCCTCGACGTCGCCCTGGAAGTAGCGCTCCTTGCCTCCACGCTTCATCGCCCCGAGCGAGCCCATGCCCCGGTAGCTCTTGTAGCTGCGGCCCTGGTACAGGATGACCTCGCCCGGCGCCTCCTCGGTGCCGGCGAAGAGCGAGCCGATCATCACCGTGCTCGCCCCGGCGGCCAGCGCCTTGACGATGTCGCCGGAGTACTTGATGCCGCCGTCGGAGATGACCGGCACATCGTGACGGTCCGCCTCGCGAGCGCAGTCGTCCACTGCGGTGAGCTGGGGCACGCCGACCCCGGCCACCACCCGGGTGGTGCAGATGCTGCCCGGCCCGATGCCCACCTTCACCGCGTCCACCCCCGCCTCGATCAGCGCCCGGGTGCCCTCCGCGGTGGCGACGTTGCCGGCCACCAGCTCGAAGCCGGAGAAGTTGCGGCGGGTGTCCCGGACCGCGTCGAGCACGCCCTCGGAGTGCCCGTGCGCCGTGTCCACCACCAGCACGTCGCAGCCGGCCTTCAGCAGCGCCGTGATCCGCTCCTCGCGGTCCGGGCCCACGCCCACCGCCGCCGCGCAGAGGAGCCGGCCCTTGCCGTCCTTCGCCGCGTTGGGGTGGGTGCGCGACTTCTCGATGTCCTTGATGGTCATCAGCCCGCGGAGCTCGCCATGCTCGTCCACCAGGAGCAGCTTCTCGATGCGGTTGGAGTGCAGCAATTCCTGGGCCGCTGCCTTGCTGACCCCCTCGCGGGCGGTGATGAGCTTGCGGGTCATCACCTCCTCGACCTTCTTGTCGAGGTTGGTCTCGAAGCGGACGTCCCGGCTGGTGAGGATGCCCATCAGCTTCTTGCCGCGGGTCACCGGGATGCCGGAGATGCCGTTCCGCTTCATCAGATCCAGCGCGACGTGGAGCGGCGCTTCGGGGTCGACCACCACCGGCTGGCTGACCATCCCGCTCGAGTACTTCTTCACCCGGGCCACCTCGGCGGCCTGACGCTCGATGGTGAGGTTCTTGTGGACGACCCCGATGCCGCCCTGCTGCGCCATGGCGATGGCGGTGGCGGACTCGGTGACGGTGTCCATCGCTGCCGAGAGCAGCGGGATGTTGAGACGGAGGTTGCGGG
>DASXGF010000583.1:0-3838 GCA_036489275.1 Myxococcaceae bacterium
CTCCGCGCACCGGCCTCGTCCCTGCGCCCTCGGGGATCCGGACGTCCGAGTCCGGAGCGAGGAGCAGCGCCAGCCGCCGGGCGAGGAGATCCGCCTCGGCACGCCGGCGCTCGACCGCACGGTCCTCGTCGGCGACCGCGACCAGCCGCTCGACGCACTCGGCGGGTCCGCTCTGGGGACGCCACGCCAGCAGGTCGTCCTCGCCCTGCCGGAACGGGACCTCCCAGGCGGCGGCCGGCGTCTGGCCGAGGATCGGTCCGAGCATCCCGTTCAGGGCCGTCACCAGCTCCGGCTGGGCGCGGCGGCTCACCCGCAGGAAGCGTCGCTCCCCGCCGCCAGACTCCACCGCACGGGCGAGCTCCTCGAAGACCTCCACGTCGGCGCCGCGGAAGTCGTAGATCGACTGCTTGCGGTCGCCCACCGCGCAGAGGAATCCCGGCTCGAGCGGCAGGGCGCGCGCGCCGTCCGGCCCCAGCGATCGCGGCGAACCTTCCCGGGCCTCGGCGAGGAGGAAGGTGAGCTCCAGCTGGAGGACGTTGGTGTCCTGGAACTCGTCGAGGAGCAGCGCTCCGATTCGCGACTGCTCGCGCACGCGCACGCCCGGGTCGGAGGCGAGCACGTCCCGGGCACGGATGAGGAGCTCGGCGAAATCCAGCGCACCCGCCTCGTCGAACGCGGCCCGCTGACGCCGTTCCAGCTCGATGAGCAGAGCGCGCCAGGTCTCCTCGTGCCGGCGCGCCAGGAGCAGGGCTGCGGCGCCGAGCGGAGAGTCTCCTCCGCACAGGGCATCACGGACCGCGCGGACCGCCGTGCCGAGCCCGTTCTTCCCACCGCGCACGGGGAGCGCGTCACGGAGGTCGGTCAGACGGGCCGCCCGTTCGAGCGCAGTGTCCGGTCCCCAGCCGACGAGCAGATCGGCGATCGCGGCGAGCACCGGCTCGCACTCGGCCCGCTCGGAGCGCGAACGCCGGAGCGCGTCGCCGATCAGGGTGCGGGCCCTCGCGCTGCTCTCCTCCAGGGCCCGGGCGACGTCCTCGGATCGGGTGACGGTGAGCTCTGCCGGGGAATGCCCGTGGTCGCGGACCCGCCGCGCCTGATCGACCAGGAGCTCGACCAGGCCGCTGCGCCGCATGCCGCGGAGGTCCAGGTCGGTGCACAGAGCCTCGACGGCGGCGTCGGAGGCCTCGAGGCGCTCGAGCACCAGCCGTTCGGCGAGCTCCTCCAGGAGGTCCACCGACTCCTCCTCGTCGAGAAGGGCGAAGTCGGACGGCGTGCCCGAGCCGGCCGGCGCGCGGCGGATCAGCCCGGCGCAGAAGCCGTGGAAGGTGGCGATGGTCGCGCCCGACAGCCGAGCCTGGACCCGCCTCCACTCCGTGGGCGGCGGGAACGGGCGGCCGGAGGCGACGAATGCCGCTGCGAGCTCGGGCTCGTCGGCCTCCCCGGCAGCGAGAGCGGCCACCCGGGCGACGAGCCGGCCCCGCATCTCGGCCGCGGCCTTCTCGGTGAAGGTGAGCAGGCAGAGCGTCGCCGGGGGAAGCGCCTCGTCGCGGTCCGCGCCACCGAGAAGGCGCAGGCACTCGGTGATGAGGCCGTGCGTCTTCCCTGTGCCGGCGCCGGCGAAGACACAGGCGTTGGGGCGGGCGGTGCTCATCCCTCGCCTCCCGGCGCCCGCCGCTCGGAGATGCGGCACACGGAGCCGAGCGCACAGAACCCGCACTCCCGCGGCCGGACCGGAAAGAGTCCCTGCCGTGGCTCGGCGAGGAGCGCATGCACTGCGGTGGCGAGGTTCGGTCCGGCCGTGAAGGTGCGGGTCACGGCGTCGGTGGCGAGGAAGGTCTCGAGCGGACCGGTGCGGTCGGGGTCGAGGGGCAGGTACTCCAGTGTCTTGAGCGAGAGCCATCCGGCCTGGAACGGTGGTCGCTCGCCGCGGGCCTGGAGCGCGAGGAGGTACAGCGGGAGCTGGAAGTCGGTGACCAGGACCTCCGCCCGCGCGCGGTCGCGGCGCTTGCTGCTCTTGTAGTCGAGAACTCCGGTGCCGGTCTCGCCGCGGTCGATCCGGTCCAGGGTCCCGCGGAAGTAGATGGGGCGTTCGCCGGGAAGGGCCGCCGGCAGCTCGAGGTCCGGCCCGAAGCGCTCCTCGGTCGCGGCCGGACGCAGCCCCCGGAACGGGTACAGCTTGCCCGACCGGAGGAGCCGCTCGAGCGTGCTCCGCGCGCGTGCCTGGGCGAGCGCCCAGAGCCGGGGATGGCCGGTGGACGCGACGAGCGCGTGCTCACGAGCGGCGTCCGCGACCGCTTCCGGCACGAGGTCCTCGGGCAGCGCCGCGGGATCGGAGCCGGCGAGGCCGAGCGCGAGGATGCGTTTCACCAGCTGTTCGAGCGCCTCGTGGAGGAACTGCCCGCGGCCACGTGCGTCGAGCTCCTCGGAGGCGTCGTCCGGGGGCTCCAGACCCAGCGCCTTCCGGGAGAACCCCTGGAACGGGCAGTTGGCGAGCGCGGTCAGGCTGGTCGACGAGAGCGGGCCCGCGGGAGAGCCGCCGAGGCGTGCATCGACGGCGGCGACGACCTCCGCCGAGCCGAGGGCCCCGCTGTGCGCACCCGGTGGGCGGAGACCGGCGGAGACGAGGAGTCGCTCCGCCTCGATCTCCGCGAGGGTCCTGGCGTGCTCGAGCCACGGCGCTCCCGCCACCTGCTCGAGGGCCACCGCTGCGACCGGGTCGGGCGCCGCGCTGCGAAGGTCCGGCGCCACCGACGCCTCGAGCGCGAGGCGCATCCGGGCCCAGGCTGGACTCGGGGCCTCGGCGAGGAGCGGAACCGGCTGGGAGGACAGGTCGCGCTCCTGCGTCCCGATGACCGCGAGCAGGCTCTGCACCAGGTCGGCCGGGGCGCCTCCTGCACTCCGCCGACGCGACACGACGACGCGAGCCGCCCAGGCAAATGTCCGACCGAGGCGCCAGCGCCGCACGGCCTCGTCGAGCGCCGAGAGAGTGTCCCCGGTGCCCACCAGCGTCGGCAGCACTGCCCGGCCCACCACCCCGTGGATGGCCTGGCGCTCCTCGTCGCCGAGCAGCGACGGCTTCCCTCCCCCGGGGAAGCTCGCGGCGTCGAGGCCGGCCACTCCGAGGAAGTCGAGCGCTCGGCCGTCGAGAGCGTCCAGTAGAAGCAGGTCGATGCCGCCGGGCGCCCCCGCTCCGAGCTCGACCGGGAGTCCGCTCGCGGCGTCTGCGAGCCATCGGGCGAACGCGGCGCGGTCCATCTCCGGGCCGGTGCTCCGTGCCGCCTTCCAGCCGGCGCGAGTGTCGCGGACGAAGGCGCGCCAGACCTCGATGGCCGCGGCCTCGCGTGCGGTGGCCCGGCGCGCTCGCGGGTCGCTGGCGAGAGGCTCACCCTCGAGGGCGGTCCAGAAGCCGGCGGCGTCGAGACCGGCGCGCCAGGCCTCGAGCAGGTCGGAGAGACGGCCCCGGCGCGGGATGCGGTCGGCCACCGCGAGCAGCGCGGAGGCGGAGTGGAGCAACCGCTCCGCGGCGGCGGCAGAACGCTCGTCCCTCGCGGCGCGGCTTCGTCGGACCAAGGCGCCCAGCCGGACCTCGTAGGCGTTCGTTCCGCCCTCGGCGCCGAGCGCTCCGTCGCGGACGCCGGCACGGCGAAGGAGCGGGAGCGGATCGAGGCGTGCGTCGACGCGAAGCGCGGGGAGGAGGCGCTGCCGCAGGAGCCAGGCCACGTCCTCGGCTGCGGCGCCGCGCGCGGACAGGCTCGCCCACAGGAGACCGAGGCGCCCGGCCACCGTGCTCCCGAGCCGCACGGGAGGGTGGCGGCCCACGGGGATTCCGGCGTCCTCG
>DASXGF010000600.1:0-2681 GCA_036489275.1 Myxococcaceae bacterium
CACCCGGCCCGAGGCGAGCGCTCCGCAGTGCGCGCGCACCGGACAGAGCAGGCACGTCGGCTGCTCCTGACGGCACACCGTCGCCCCCAGCTCCATGAGCGCCTGGTTCCAGTCGCCAGGCCGCTCGCCCTGGACCAGCGCCTCGGCGAGTGCCCAGAGCTGCTTCTCACGCCCGGCGTCGCCGGTGGGGCCCTCGAGCCCGGCCAGTCTCGCCAGCACGCGGGCCACGTTTCCGTCGACCAGCGGGACTTCCTTCCCGAAGGCGATGGAGGCGACCGCGCCGACCGTGTAGCGCCCGAAGCCCGGGAGCGCGCGTAGCGCGTCGACGTCGTCGGGGAGACCGCCTGCGTGGCGCTCGACGACGGCGACGGCCGCCCGGTGGAGGTTCCGCGCCCGCGCGTAGTAGCCGAGCCCGCGCCAGGCGGCGAGGACGTCGTCGAGGCTCGCCCGCGCGAGTGAGTCCAGATCGGGGAAGCGGGCAAGGAACGCAGTCCAGTATGGCAGGACCACCGACACCTGCGTCTGCTGGAGCATCACCTCGCTCACCCAGATGCGGTAGGGGTCGCGGGTGCGACGCCAGGGCAGGTCGCGGGCCTGGGCGTCGTACCAGCGGAGCAGCGCCGCACGGAGCTCGGCTGCTCGTGGAACGGTCAGCGCCGCTCCGCGCCGCGGTCCGTTCTTCGGTCCCCTGCTGACAGAGGCCCGGGCTACAGTCTTCTTCTCACCGGAATGGGCCAGAACGTCCTCACCAACGATTTCAGCTGGTCGAAGAGCCGCCACGAGAAGTTCCAGGACTGCCGGCGGGCGTACTACCTCCATTACTACGGGAGCTGGGGCGGCTGGGAGGACGAGGCGCACCCCGAGCTGCGCCAGCTCTGGATCCTGAAGAAGCTCGCCAACCGCTTCAACTGGGCAGGGAACGTCGTCCACGCGGCGATCAAGGACGCGCTGCTGGAGGTCCGGGCAGGACGACGGCCGGACCCGGCGCGGGCCATCACCCGGGCCCGCTTCATCATGCGGGAGGACTACAAGCACTCCCGCGCCCGCGCCTACTGGAAGGAGCGGCAACGGCTCGAGTTCATGGGCCTGATGGAGCACGAGTACGGCGAGCCGGTCCCGGACACCGAGTGGAAGCGCGTCTGGGACGCCGTCGAGGCGGCGCTGACCTGGTTCTTCCAGTCGCCCTGGCTCGAGCGGGCGCGGGCTCTCCAGCCGCAGCAGTGGCTGGAGGTGGACGAGGGGGCGGACCACAGCTGGTTCGAGATGGACGGGGTGAAGATGTTCGCCATCCCGGACTTCGCGTTCCGTGACCACGATGGACACATCACGGTGGTGGACTGGAAGACCGGCGCGCTGAATACCCGTCACGAGGATCAGGTGGTGGGCTACGCGCTGTACCTCGCGCACCGCCACCGCGTGGAGCCGCAGCACATCCGTTGCCGGCTGGTGTTCCTCAACGTGGGGCAGGAGGTCGAGGTCCCGGTCGACGCCCACACGGTCGAGCGCTTCTCGCTCCACTTCCGCGAATCGGTCCAGCGGATGCGCGAGCTGCTGGTCAACGCGGCGGCGAACACCCCGCTCGATGCCCCCCAGTTCCCGATGACCGAGGACCTGTCCCAGTGCGCGCGGTGCGCGTTCCGGCGCGCCTGCAAGCGGGAGGGCGTGACCTTCGCCTCGCTCCGTCCTCCGGAGCCGCAACCGGACGGGACCAGCGCTTCTGCCGCCTGAGTCGAGCCCGAGCTGCACCCTGGTCGGACAACGCGAGACCCAGCTCCTCGCGCCGGCGCTGGATCGGGCGATCTCCACGCTCGACGCGGAAGCCGCCGTCCTGACCGGGCCCTGATCCTCTCGATGTTCAGCGTCCGTGGGCGATGCGGCGGACCACGACGCCCGCCGCGTTCATCCCGAAGACGCTGGTGACGAACGCCACGCTCCCGTTCACCTGCGTGCGGTGATCGCAGGTGTGAAAGTCGTTCTCCCGGCTGGGGCAGACGCAGAGGAACCCATCGGTCGCGGCGTCGTAGGTGAGCGGCACCGGCGTGCGCGGCGGCTCGATCGAGTACACGGCGGTGATGCCGGTGCGCCGCTCGGTGTCCACGCCATACTTGCGGCGGAGCAGCTTGCGCACGTCCTTGGCGAAGGGGTCCATGATGGTCTCGGAGAGGTCGTCCACCCGGATCGCGGTCGGGTCGAGGCGACCGGCCGCGCCCATGCTGCTCACCACCGGGAGCCCGAGCTGCACGCAGCGGTGGAGCAGGTGCAGCTTGGCCTTCACGTTGTCGATGGCGTCGACGACGTAGTCCCAGCCGGGCTGGAGCAGCTGCTCGGCGGTCTCCGCCCTGTAGAACTCGGCGACCGCCTGCACCGTGGACTCGGGATTCACCTCGCGGCAACGCTGGGCCATCAGCTCCGCCTTGCTCTTGCCCACCGTGCGGACCGTCGCGTGGAGCTGGCGGTTGAGGTTGGTGACGCAGACCTCGTCGAAGTCCACCAGCGTCAAATGGCCGATGCCGCTCCGGACCAGCCCCTCCACCGCGTAGCTGCCCACGCCGCCAAGGCCGAAGAAGATGACCCGGGCGCGCGCGAGCCGCTCCATGGCCTCGTCGCCGAGGAGGCGCCCGGTGCGGTCCCACCGGCGCGAGAGCCGGAACGCGCGCCCGGTGTCGGCCGGCGGAGGCGGC
>DASXGF010000608.1:0-12947 GCA_036489275.1 Myxococcaceae bacterium
CGCGAGGTAGAGCAGCACGAAGCTCAGCGCCAGCGCGAGCAACCCCAGTGCCATCTTGCGCCCCGTCGACGGCTCCCGCCCAGTCTCCGCCAGGCGCAGCCAAAGCGAGGTGAACACCGGCGCCAGCAGGAAGATGAACCCCGAGTTCACTGCCTGGAACCACGTCGTCGGAATCTCGTGCCCGAGCAGGAACCGATCAGTGGACCGGTCGGTGAAGAGGTTCATCAGCCCCCCACCCTGCTCGTACCCGGCCCAGAAGATGGAGACAAAAAGGGTCAGCACCACGATGACGACGATCCGCTCTCGCTCCTCACGGGTGAGCGGCGGCCGCTCCTCGGGCCGGCCCGCCCCGCGGGGCTGCGAGCGTGGTGGCGCGCCGACCTCGGGCCCGAGCAGCCGGCCCCGCAGGAGCACGAAGGTCGCCACACCGACGGCCATCCCCAGCCCGGCGGCCGCGAACCCGAGTGACCAGTCCACCTTCTCGGCCGGCGTCCCACACAGAAACGGTCCGATCGCCGCCCCGAGGTTGATCCCCACGTAGAAGATGGTGAAACCGCTGTCTCGCCGCGGGTCACCCGGGCGATACAGTTGCCCCACCATCGTCGAGATGTTGGCCTTGAACAGCCCGTTCCCCACGATCAGCAGCGTGCCGCCCGCGTACAGGAACGGCTCCTGCTTCAGCGCGCAGAGGAACTGCCCGAACATCATCAGCGTCCCGCCGATGACCACTGCCCGGCGCTGGCCGAGGTAGCGATCGGCAGCCCAGCCGCCAGCCACCGTGCTCAGGTACGAGAGGCCGGTGTACCAGCCGTAGAGCGTGAGCGCGCGGCCCTCCGTCCACCCGAGCCCGTGCACCCGGTCGACCAGGAAGAGGACCAGGAACGCCCGCATCCCGTAGTACTGGACCCGCTCCCACGCCTCGGTCGCGAAGAGCAGGAAGAGGCCGCGCGGATGCCCGACGAGGAGGGTTCGCCCCGACGCCGCTGGACCGGTCACGCCCGCAACCTTCCCCGTCCGGCGCGCTGGAACTCGACGCGCGAGGAGGTTAAGCGAGCAGTGGAAGGAGTCACGCTGGCATGCCTTTCACGCCCGCCCCGACAGAGCTCGACCCGGCGATCCGCGCCCTGAAGAAGGAGCTCGACGCGGTCATCCTCTCCCACTACTACCAGGAGCGCGAGATCCAGGACGTGGCCGACTTCATCGGCGACAGCCTCGCCCTGGCGCAGGAAGCGGCTCGCACAGAGGCGAAGGTCATCGTCTTCTGCGGCGTCCACTTCATGGCCGAGACGGCGAAGATCCTCAATCCCACACGTCTGGTGCTGCTCCCCGACTTGAAGGCCGGTTGCAGCCTCGCTGACCGGACGCCTCCAGCGGCCTTTGCCGCCTTCAAGGCCAAGCACCCTGGGGCCTTCGTCATCACGTACGTGAACAGCTCCGCCGAGGTGAAGGCGATGAGCGACGTCATCTGCACGTCGTCCAACGCGGTGAAGATGGTGGAGAAGGCACCGAAGGACCGACCGATCATCTTCGCACCCGATCAACACCTCGGGCGCTGGGTCCAGCGACAGACCGGACGCGAGCTCATTCTCTGGCCTGGGAGCTGCATCGTTCACGAGATCTTCAGCGAGAAGTTGCTCGTCCAGCTCACCGTCCAGCACCCCGGGGCGGAGGTGGTCGCCCACCCCGAGTGCCAGGAGCGGGTCTTGCAGCACGCTGACTACATCGGGTCCACCAAGGGAATCCTCGAGCACGTTCTCAAGAGCCCCAAGCGCGAGTTCATCGTGGCCACCGAGGCCGGCATCCTCCACCAGATGCGGACCCGCGCTCCGGACAAGACCTTCATCCCCGCGCCTCCGGAAAACGGATGCAGCTGCAACGAGTGCCCGTACATGAAGATGAACACGATGGAAAAGGTCTGGCGATGCATGGCCGAGCGATCCCCAGAGCTGGTGATGCCGGAATCACTCCGGCTCGCCGCTTACAAGCCCCTGAAGCGCATGCTGGACTGGTCCTGAACGCCCTGCTTGGCCGGCTCCTTTGCCGCGCCTCGCCCGGCTGGTAAACCCTTTCTTACGACCGTGGGGATCCGCTTCTTCTCCATCCCGAGCCATCGGCTGGTGCCTCCGCCGCAGCTTCTCCCGGCGGACGCGATGTCCGAGCCCGAGCTTCCGGCGAGCGCCGGACTGATGGATCGCGCTCTGGCGGGCATCGAGTTCCGGGACCAGCGCGTGCGCGACCGTCTCAACCAGATGTTCGCCTCCGACGCCCTCCCGCGCGTGGGAGCGCCGGGGCCCCAGGCGTCTCCATCCCTGGTGTTCGCTCAGCCGCCGCAGGACCTCCCGGCGATCCTCCGCATGGCTGACCAGCTCGAGGCGCTCGCTGCCGCCGAGGAGGGAGAGCGCGCCCTGGTCTGGAAGTGCCACCGCTGCAACACCCGCTACGCGGTTCCGCTCGGGCTGGTGCGCGACGTGAGCATCCGCTGCGAGCGGTGCGGCGAACAGGTCTCTCTCCGGCGAGAGCGGAGCACCGGCGAGGAAGCGCTGGTCGATCCGATGCAGGGGGCGGTCAATGTGACCCGTCGGCGGCTGGCCGCATTCCTCCGCGAGTCGATGGCCAGCGGCTGGCCCGTCCTGGTGGCGCAGCAATCGGGGACGTGAACCCCGGCGATCCGAGGGTGGCCCGCGCTGCCTTCGCTCTGGCGCTGGTCGCCGGCGTGGCGCCGCTTTGGTGTGCGCGGCAGCTCCCGATGGTGGACCTGCCGCAGCATCTGCACCTCATCTCGGTGCTCCATCGACTCGACGACCCGACCACCCTCTACCCTCAGGTCTTCGCCGCGCGCGCCGAGCTGACCCCGTACCTCGGCTACTACTACCCGGTGAGCCTGCTCTCCTGGGCCGTTCCGCTGGAGCTGGCGAACCGGCTGTTCCTCAGCGCGATGGTCATCGGGCTGCCACTGGCGACCGCGTTCCTCCTCCGCTCGCTGGGCCGCCCGCGCTGGCCCGCGGTGCTGACCCTGCCCTTCGCGTACGGTGACAGCTTCGGCTGGGGGTTCGTGAACTCGAACGCATCGTTCGTGCTCGCGCTCCTGGCCGCGGGCCTCTTCGTCCGCGCCCTCACGGATGCGGGGCTGCGGAGGCGATGGGCAGTGGCCCATGCCTGCGTCCTCGTCGCCGTCGTGCTCATGCACGTCCAGGGCTTCCTCTTCCTCGCCCTCGCGCTGCCGTTCCTGCTGGTGACCACGCGGGTGCCTGAAGATGGGCCGCGCCGGCCGCTCCGCCCGCGCGTTCCCGCGGTGCTCTCGGCGATGCCCTCGGTCGTGCTCTTCGGGGTCTGGGGCGCGGGGCGGCTGCTCGCACCCGCCGAGGTCGAGGAGGGCGCTCCGTGGAAGGCCTGGGGCCCCCTGCTCTCCGAGCGCAATCTCTCCTTCAAGCCATTCCGCCAGAATCTGGACGAGCTCCCGGACGTGCTCGCCAACCTCCTCCGCGACGGAAGCGATCGCTGGGGGCTTCGGGCGGTCGTGGCGATCGCGGTGGTGGCACTGGTCCTGTGGGTCGCCGGGCAGCGCTCGAGCGCGCGGGAAGGCCCCATCGAGCGGTGGCGCATGCCGGGGCTGGCGGTGCTCGCGGCGCTGCTCTTCCTCTACCTGCCCTTCGACATCCGCGGGGCGGTCTACTACCTCAACACGCGCTACGCGCACCTCCTGGCGCCGCTGGCCGTCGCCTCGGTCCCGCCGATCTCCCTTCGCCTCCGCCCCGTCCTTCTCGGCGCAGGGCTGGTCGCGGCGCTCGTCCTGGCGGTCCCGCTGGGAAGCGGCTTCCACGCCTTCGACCTCGAGGCGGCGCCGCTGCTCCGCTTCGCCGAGGAAGCCCCGCCGGGGCCACGCATCATGGGTCTGATCTTCGATCCCGGGTCGCGCGTCGTGCGCCACCCGGTCTTCCTTCACGCCGCCGCCGTTCCGGCGCGGCTTCGCGGAGGCATCACGAACTTCAGCTTCGCCCGGACCCCTCACTCGCCCATCCGCTACCGCGGCCCACCGCCACCGACCTTCCCCAGCGAGTGGCGTCCCGATGGCTTCCGCTGGGAGACGATGGGCCCGGCGTACAGCCACTTCCTGGTCCGCGGTGTCGACCCGAGAGCGGTCTTCGGGGCCCGCTATGGCGCGGAGGTGACCCCGGTCGACCACGCCGGTGGTATGGCCTGGCTGGAGAACCATCGGCGATGAGCATCGAAGAGCTGGCCCAGGCACTCCGCGCTGGAGAGGGCGCGCCCAACAACGTGCTGGGAGAGGACTGGGAGCTCGCCAGGCGGGTTCTCGAGGGGACAGCCACGGACGGGGGAGCGCTCCCGGCGGAGCTGGCGCTCGCGGTGCTCGAGGCCGGCGTGGCGCTGCGGCGACCGGCTCCGGCCGAGCTCCTCGCGGCGTCTCCGCACCGCGAGGTGGCGAAGGCGGCGCGCCGTGCGCTGTACCGGCTTCGTTCCGCGGGCATCGCGGTGAGTGAGCGCCCCCGCGCGGCCGAGCCGCTTCCGGCCGACGCACCTGCGGCGCCAACGCCAACGACGGGATCACTCCCGGGGTTCGCCAGCCTTCCGGACGGCACCGGGCAGCGCGCGCTGCTCCTCGCCCAGCCGGTGCGCGGCGGCGTCGAGGTGGTGGAAGCGCTCGTGTCCGACGAGCTCGGTCTGCTCTCGCTCAGTCGCGCGGAGATGAGCCGTGGCGCCTGGCGCAAGCTCACCCGGCGTCCGGAGATGGAGCGGCTCATCCCCCTCTCCGCGGAGGACGGGCGAGCGCTCCTGGCCGAGGCGGTCCGGTGCAACCTCGCCACCCGCACCCCCTTCCCTCCTGACAGCGACGTCGCGCTTCGGCACGCGGGCATCGAGGCCGCGGCCGAGGAGCTCCCTCCGTTGCCGGCGCCGGAGGACGGCGACGCGGCTCTCGCGGTCGAGAGCGGGGCCCTTCATCGTGAGCCCGAGCTCGCCGCGTGGCTGCCGCCGGAGGCCGAGCTGAAGCGGCTCGCCCTTCGTGTGGACGAGGTGCGGACCAGTCCCCTGGCGCTCAGTCCGGAGCAGCAGGCGGAGGCGCTCCGTGAGCGGGTCCGGAGCCAGGCGGAGGAGTTCTTCGATGCTTCGCGCCGGCGCCTCTACGCCCGCCGGTTGTGGACGGTGGCGACGGCCCTCGAGCGCCGCGGGGGCGACCACGGCGCGCGGGTGGCCCGTGCGACGGCGCGGCGGATGTTCCACGGCGCAGCGGGACTGTTCCTTCCCTTCGCCGAGCAGCTGTTCGGCAAGGTGCTGGCACTCATGGCGCGGCCCCCCGGAGCCCGTGGGGCACCCCAGACAGCGGCGGCACCCCGCGAGGGCGGAACGGGACAGGGCCCCGAGAGCCCTCCCCGTGAGCGCCGGAGTCCCGGCGGGCTCATCCTCCCATGACCTCGAGGCGTCCGGACCTCGCTGGCCCAGCAAGCGGCTGAAAACACATCAGAAATCGTCCGTGCGAGCCTCGATGGGCGATCGAAGGTGCCAGACACCTTCAATGCCTTCAATGCGGACGGCCTAGCCGGCCCGGGACCGGAGGAGCAGGTCGAGGTTCTCGTTCTCCCAGGCCTGCGCCCGGTGGAAGTCGTGGAACCGCCGCTCATGCTCCATGAACTCCGGCGGATGCACGCAGCGACGCCCGTCGGCGCCGCGGCGCGCGCGATACACGTGGTGGAGCATCTCGTGGAAGACGATCCACTCCACGAAGTACCTCGGCACCTTCGACTGGTCGAGCGCCGGATGGATCCGGATGACCCGTGAGTCTGCCGAGTAGCTCCCCATCTTGATGCTCTTCCGCGGACGCCGGCTCCTCGGCGCCGGGCCAAAGGTGATCGTCGCCGCGATACGCCCGGAGAAATACCGCCGGTTCAGCGCCGAGAAGATGGCCGACAGGTCGTGATGCCGGCCTACCGGCTCGATCCGCAACCGGCGGCGCAGCTGTGCCGGCGACACCCGTCGGATGAAGGCCTTGTTCCGCTCGATGAACCGGTCGAGCACCTCCGAGCTCCGAGCGTCCGCAGACCGCACGAACTCCGCGAGGGCGGTCACCACCTCTTCCGGAGCCGCCAGGAACATGTGGTGCACGCGAAGTCGCCACCCGCGGCCGACGCGCTCGAAGGTCACCATCGTGTGCGTGTTGTCCTGAACGTCGACCGCGACGGGGGCCCTCAGGCGTGCCCGCAGCCGTCGCTCGAGCACGCGCTTCCACACCCGCAGCAGGCGCTGAGGTTCGGGGAGCTGGGAGCGGGAGACCGCGAGCCGAGCGGCTGTGTAAGTCCTCTTCTTGACGAGGTTTTTCCGCTTCTGCCGCGCTCCCATGCGGCCGTCGATTCTAACGTGCCGCTCATCGGAGGCGCCAACGCGCCGAGTCCGCGTGCCCCACGTGAATCCGCGGGCTTGGCCGCCACCTGACGTGACATGCACCCTGTGGCCTCGTCTGGTTCAGCGAGGGAAACGCCCGTCGCCCCGAGCACTTCGATGCCCTCCAGCGGCACCCAGGCGGCAGGCCCAGATCGAGGCAGCGCGCGGCAACGGAAGAGCGGACACTGCCGCCCGTGCGCCACCCGTTCCTCGACGGACTCCGTCCGACGCTCCACATCGCACACCGCGGAGGTGCGCTCCTCGCGCCGGAGAACACGGTCGTCGCCTTCCGGGCCGCGGTCGAGCAATGGCGAACGCACGTGCTCGAGCTCGACCTCCACGCGACGCGCGACGGCGAGCTCGTCGTCTCTCACGACCCCACGCTCCAGCGCTGCACCGACGGCGACGGCCGCATCGTCGACCATACGCTCGCCGAGCTTCAGCGCCTGGACGCAGGCTTCCAGTTCTCGCCGGACGATGGGCGCACGTACCCGTTCCGGGGCCAGGGCGTGCGGATGCCCACCTTCCGCGAGGTGCTCCGGGCGTTCCCCGGATTTAGGCTGAACGTCGAGGTCAAGGCCGAGGCTCCGGGTGTGGAGTCCGCCGTCGCCGCCCTTCTCCGCGCCGAGGGAGCGACGAACCGCGTCTGCCTGGGGAGTGAGCTGGACCCGCTGGCCGAGCGCCTGCTCGACGCGGCACCCGAGGTCTGCGCGTTCTATCCCCGCGACGCCTTGACCGAGCTGGTGCTGGCCATCAAGTCCGGTTCCGAGCCCCCGGATGACAAGAGGTTCCAGGTGCTCGACATGCCGCTCGACTACGGCGACGTGCGACTGGTCGACGCGGCCTTCCTCCAGGCCACGGCCCGGCTGGACCGATGGGTGAACGTCTGGACCGTCGACGACGTCGACACCATGCGCGCGCTGGTGGCCCTCGGCGTCGGCGGCATCATGACCGACAGACCGGATCTCCTGAGGGAGGTCCTGGGCTAGAGAAGCACTCGATGGAGCCCAAGAGCCCAGCAGAAAGCGTCGCGGTGATGACGCAGATGATCCTCCCGTCGGATGCGAACCCGCTGAACGCGGCGTTCGGGGGACGAATCCTGGAGTGGATCGACATCTGCGGCGGCATCGCGGCCGGACGGCACTGCCGGCAGGCGGTGGTCACCGCCAGCATGGACGACCTTCACTTCCACACGTCGATCCGAGTGGGCTGGGTGGTGACGCTCCGCGCCCGGGTGCTCGCCGCCTTTCGCAGCTCGATGGAGGTCGGCGTGCGGGTCACCGCGGAGGACCCACTCGTGGGCACGCACCACCTCACCACGACCGCGCTCCTCACCTTCGTCGCGATGCACTCGGACGGGAGCCGCGCCGAGGTGCCGCCGCTGAAGCTGGAGACCGACCTCGAGAAGGCCGCGTTCGAGGCTGCGCACGCGCGGCGCAGGGAACGGCTCGGGAGGAAGAAAAGCGTCTCCGAGTGGCAGCGCCTGCTCGAGCCCTGAGACTGCTTCAGGTCGAGAACGAGGTCCCGCAGCCGCAGGTCGACTTCGCGTTCGGGTTCTCGAACTTGAAGCCCGCCGCCGTGGTTCCGACCACGTAGTCGACCTCGGTCCCCGAGAGGTACTGCTGGCTCAGCGCATCGGTGACCAGGCGGATGCCATCCTGCTCGCCGACCACGTCACCCGGCGACACGTCCGCCACCAGATTGAGGTCGTAGCCGAACCCGCTGCATCCGGCTGGGGCGACCCGGACCGACAGGTAGTACCCCTCGAAACCCTGCTGCTTCTGCACCGCCTTGACCTGCTCGACCGCACGGGCAGTGAGCTTCAGCGGGAAGGCAGGCGTCGCGGCGGGAGCGGGGGCCGCAGGGGTGGCGGTGGAGGTATCCATGGCCCCTGTATATCCACGGCGCGGAGGGGATTCCACGTCCCGGCAGTCAGATCGGTCTAGCGGCGGTTACCGCGGACCCGCCCCCCGTCCACGGCGATCACCTCTCCGGTGATGAAGTCCGGACCGGTCACCAGGAAGCGGACGGTCTCGGCCACGTCCTCGGCGCGTCCGAGGCGCCCGAGCGGAATGCCGGCGCGGAGCCGCTCCCGCTCCTCAGGGTCGAGCGACTCGGGAGGAAGCACCGTTCCGGGCGCCACGCCATTTACCCGGACGTGGGGGGCGAGCTCCAGCGCGAGCACCTGGGTCAGCATGTTCATCGCCGCCTTGGTCATGCAGTACGCGGAGTAGGAGCGCCAGGGAACGAGGGCGCCCCCGATGTCGAGCACGTTGACCACCACGCCCTGTCTCCGTTCGAGCATCCCGCGCGCGACCTCGCGCGTGAGCAGGAAGGGAGCGCGGGCGTTGAGGCGCCATTCGGCATCGAGCATGCCCGCGTCGGTGTCCAGGAACGGCGCACGGGTGAAGCCGGCGGCGCTGTTGACCAGCACCTCGATGGGCCCGAGGGAACGCTCCACCTGAGTCACCAGGCCAGTGAGCTGTGCGTCGTCGGTCAGGTCGGCCCGGAACGCCTCGGCCCGCCGGCCTCTGCTCCGGAGCTCGGCGACGAGCGCCTTCGCCTCCTCGACCGCCGCGTGGTGGTGAATGGCCAGGGTGGCGCCGTCGGCGGCAAGCGCCTCCACGATGGCCCGGCCGACCCGAATGGCTCCCCCCGTCACGAGCGTCACGCGTCCGTCGAGCGTCATTTCCTCGGGCCTCCTGGCCGCCCTGGCCGGGTCTGTTATACGCAGATGACACCCGATGCCCACGTTCCGTCAGCTGCTCGAGCAGGCCCGCGCCGTCGTGTCGGAGGTCAGCCCCGAGTCCGTCGCCGCGCGTCTCCGGTCGGACGATGCGCCGGTGCTGCTGGACGTGCGTGAGCCCGACGAGACCGCCGAGGGGCACCTTCCCGGGGCGCTGCTCGTTCCCCGCGGCAACCTCGAGCTCAGGATCGAGCAGATGGTCGGCCGCGAGCGGGAGGTCGTCGTCTACTGCGCCGGCGGGGTGCGCTCCGTCCTCGCCGCGCGGACGCTCCTCGACCTCGGTTACGCGCGGGTCTCGTCCCTCGCCGGAGGCTACGGACGCTGGAGCGACCTCGGGCTCCCCCGCGTGAGGCCGACGCAGCTCCGCGCGGACCAGAAGTCGCGTTACCGGCGGCACCTCTCCTTGCCCGAGGTCGGCGAGGAGGGACAGGCGCGACTGGCGTCGGCCCGGGTGCTCTTGCTCGGGGCCGGAGGGCTCGGTTCGCCCGCAGCGCTCTACCTCGCCGCGGCCGGGGTGGGGACGCTCGGGATCGTCGACTCGGACGTCGTGGAGGTGAGCAACCTGCAGCGTCAGGTCCTTCACCGAAACGCGGATGCCGGGCGCCCGAAGACCGAGAGCGCGCGGGATGCGCTCACCGCGCTCAATCCCGAGGTGAAGGTGGTGACCTTCTCCGAGCGCCTCACCGCGGCCAACGTGCTCTCCATCGTCCGCGGCTTCGAGGTCGTGCTGGACGGCGGGGACAACTTTCCGACGCGATACCTGCTCAACGACGCGTGCGTTCAGGAGGGTATCCCGCTCGTGCACGGCAGCGTGTACCGCTTCGAGGGCCAGGCCACGACCCTCCTTCCCGGAGTCGGCCCCTGCTACCGCTGCCTGTACCCCGCGCCGCCGCCGCCGGAGCTCGCGCCCTCGTGCGCCGAGGCGGGGGTGCTCGGGGTGCTCCCGGGGCTCATCGGGCTGGTGCAGGCGAACGAGGTGCTGAAGCTGCTGCTCGGCATCGGAACCCCGCTGGTTGGACGCCTCTTGACCTTCGACGCGCTCGGAACGCGGTTCTCCGAGCTCTCGCTGCGGCGGGATCCCGCGTGTCCGACGTGCCGGCCGGGAGCGGTCATCACCCTGTCGGACGAGCCTGGCCGCTGCGAGGTGCCCGATGCCCGTGCGTGAGGTGACGCCGCGCGAGCTGGCGAGGGCGCTCCAGGCCCCGGAGGCAGAGCGGCCGGTGATCCTGGACGTGCGGAACCCGGACGAGGTGCGGGTGGCCGCGATTCCGGGCTCGGTGAACGTGCCGATCGACGAGTTGCCGGCGAGGCTCGACGAGGTGCGTGAGGTGGCGGATCGACCACTGGTCGTCCTCTGTCACGTCGGGGTCCGGAGCTACCACGCGGCAGCCTTTCTCGAGTCGGTGGGCATCCCGGCGGCGTCGTTGCGGGGTGGGATCGAGGGGTGGGCAGTGGACGTGGACCCCCGGATGCCGAGGTACTGAGGGCCGTGGCCCGCCCGCCCGCCGGTCGCAACCGCCGCGAGCGGACGCCCCGCTCCGCCCCGGCCAAAAACGCCAGGAACTCCGCCGGATTCCAGCGCGACCGACCTCATTCCGGCCGATCGAAGGTGTCTGGCACCTTCGATCGACCCCGGGCGGCGAAGACCCGGGATCGACGCGACGCGCCGGAGGGACCGGGGCGACCGGAGGGGAGGCCTGGCGAGCGATCGAAGGTGTCAGGCACCTTCGAGAGGCCGGAGCGGCCGCTGCGGGAGGACCTCGTCACGCAGGCCGCCCTGGAGGCATACGGCGCCGTCCGCCACGAGGGCCGACTCGCCGACCGCGCGCTGGACCACGTTCTCCGCGCGAAGCGCCACTTGTATTCCAACGAGCGCCGTGCCGTGGCCGAGCACGTCTACGCCCTCCTCCGCCGTCAGCGCACCGTCGATGCCCTCCTCGAGCGCACGGGCGCGGCCCTCGACCGGCGCCCGCCCACCGAACAGGACCTGCTCCGGCTTGCCACCTCCCGCGTCCTCCACGGCGAGCCCCCGGAGCGCGTCGCCCGGACGTCCGGCCTCCGGCCCGATGAGTCACGCCTTCTCCAGGCGCTGCCCGCCGCGGCCGACGCCATCCGGGCCCTCCCTCGCCCGCAGCGCTTCGCCCTCGACGCCTCGCTCCCGGACTTCCTCGCCGAACGCTTCCTCCGCCAGTTCGGCGACCGGGCCGAGGCCGAGGCGACGGCAATGAACGAGCGCGCCCTGCTCACCGCCCGCGTCAACCTCCTCCGGACCACCCGCGACGAGCTCCGCGAGCGACTCCGCGGCGAAGGGGTCGAGGCACGACCCACGCCGCTGTCCCCGCTCGGGCTCTTCCTCGAGACGCGCCTCAACGCGTTCTCCCTGCCCAGCTTCCGCGAGGGCCTCTTCGAGCTCCAGGACGAGGGCAGCCAGCTCCTCGGTCTCCTCGTCGATGCGCCGCCCACCCGAGTCGTCGACGCCTGCGCCGGGGCCGGCGGCAAGACCCTCCAGCTTGCCGCGCAGATGCACAACCGCGGCGAGCTCTTCGCCCTCGACATCGACGCCCGCCGTCTCGAGGAGCTCAAGCGGCGAACCCGGCGCGCCGGCGTGCACAACGCGCGCATTCGCCCCATCCCCGCCACGGACTCCGCGACCGCGCTCGCGGACCTCATGGGCCGCGCCGACCGCGTCCTCGTCGACGCCCCGTGCAGCGGCACCGGGACCTTCCGCCGCAAGCCCGACGCCCGCTACCGCCTGACCGAGCCGATGCTCGCCGAGCACGTCGATCGCCAGCGACGCCTCCTCGAGCAGTTCGCGCCCCTCGTCCGCCCCGGCGGGCGCCTGGTCTACGGTACGTGTAGTTTGCTCGAGGAGGAGAACGAGGCGGTGGTCGCCGCGTTCCTCGCGCAGCACCCCGACTTCCGGACTCTTCCGCCGGCAGACCGCCTCGGCCCAGAGCTCGGGCCCAAGGTGAGCAGCGGCGACTTCCTCCGCCTCTCGCCCGGACAGCACGGCACCGACGGCTTCTTCGGCGCGATCCTCCTCCGGGCACGCTGACCGACGGCCGGGCGGTGGCTTCTTCCCGCGGACAGCTCGCCACCCTGATGGAACACTGGCCGACGAGCGCCCTCCCCGCGGCGGGCGCACGGGCGGTGTCGCCCCGCCAGTTTCTGCTACACCCTGCGCCACATGACTGAAGCGGTCCGTTACCGCGTCTCGATGTCCCGCCCCCACTCGCACCTGTTCGAGGTGGAGGCGCAGTTCCCTCCCGCCGACGTCCTGGATCTCCTCCTCCCGGTCTGGACACCCGGCAGCTACCTGGTCCGCGAGTTCTCTCGCCAGGTCCAGGAGCTCTCCGTCTCCGACGACCGGGGCGACCGCATTCCCGTCGAGCGCATCGACAAGCGCACCTGGCGCCTTCGTCCGCGCGGCCGGCCGGTCCGCGTCCGCTACTGCGTCTACGCCAACGAGCTCACCGTCCGGACCAGCCACCTCGACGGAACGCACGGCTTCTTCAACGGGGCCACGCTCTTCCTGTATGCCGAGCCGCTGCGCGACCGCCCCCACCACCTCGCCGTCGACGCGCCTCCGGGGTGGAGCGTCTTCACCGCGCTCGAGCGTACGGACGGTGGCTGGCAGGCGCCGAGCTATGACGTCCTCGTCGACAGTCCGGTGGAGGTCGGCCCGCACCGACCGATCCGGTTCGAGGCCGGCGGCGTCCCGCACGAGGTGGTGGTCTGGGGAGGCCCAGTCGACGCGAGCAAGCTGGCCGCGGATCTCGCCGCGGTCTGCGACGCCGAGGCAGCGCTG
>DASXGF010000640.1:0-2862 GCA_036489275.1 Myxococcaceae bacterium
TCGGACAGGATCCGGAAGCGTTCCCGCCTCCCGAGCGGGCGGACCGCTCCGGGCTCCTGGCGGTGGGCGGAGACCTGTCCCCGTCACGCCTGCTGGCGGGGTACCGGCGGGGCATCTTCCCCTGGTACTCGGAGGGGCAGCCCATCCTCTGGCACTCGCCGGACCCGCGATTCGTGCTCCAGCCCGGGCAGCTGCATCTGCCGAAGAGCCTGGAGAAGATGCTCCGCCGGCGGGTCTACGAGATCCGGGCCGACACCGCCTTCTCCGAGGTGCTGACCGCCTGCGCCGAGGCGCCCCGTCCAGGGCAGGACGGCACGTGGATCACCTCCGAGATGCATGCCGCCTACGTCGCGCTGCACCGGCTGGGGCACGCGCACTCGGTGGAGGCATGGAAGGACGGAACGCTGGTCGGCGGCCTCTACGGCGTGGCGCTCGGGCGGGTGTTCTTCGGCGAGAGCATGTTCACCCTCGTCCCGGACGCCTCGAAGGCCGCCTTCGCCACCATCGCCCGCGCGCTGTTCGACGCCGGCTGTCTGCTCATCGACTGCCAGGTGGAGACCGAGCACCTGGCCCGATTCGGCGCCGCGGAGATCCCTCGCCGGCGCTTCCTGCATCTGCTCGGACCGGCGGTGCAAGCGAGCCCGCCACTGCACCCGGTGTTCGCATCGTTCCGCACCCCGAGTTAGGAACGACCCGTGGACATGACGAGGCAAGCCACCCGCTGGGTGGTGGTCGGGGTGCTGGTGCTGGCCGCGCTGCTGGCCTTCGGAGTGCGAGGGCTGCTCGCCGACCGCGTGGTGCAGGCCCGGGCGGTGGCGATGATCCGCGCGGGAAACTTCGCCCAGGCCCTGGAGGAGGCGGACCTGCGCCTCAGGCACGACCCGGACGATCCGCATCTCCGCGACGTGGCGGTGCTCGCCGCGCGCTCACACGTCGATTTCCTGCTCGAGCACAAGACGCCGGTGGCCGACGTGGCGGCGTGGCTCGCGGACCAGCTCGACCGGCGTCCGTACCTTCGCCCTGCCCTCGCCGCACGCCTGGCCGAGCTGCAGGCGGAGGCGAGGCGCACAGCCCGTCTGCCCGAAAAAAACTAGGCGGAACGAGCCGATGGAGGGAATGATGCCCGCAGCCTCGACGTTTCAGAGGCTGGGCCGCTGGATCTTCCCCCCGGTTCAGCGCCCGCCGGTCTGAGCCGTCGGCCTTCGGGCCGCGGCTCGCCGGTTTTTCCTTCCCACTCCGCACTGCTCACCAGCCGGGCACCTCGCTGTCGCGGACGTGCCCGAGCGCCCGGCGCACCCTGTCCTCGAGTCGATCCGGATCCAGCACGACCTTGCCGTCGTGGACCGCGCGGATCGCGGGCACGGGAATGGCGATGTCCCCGGCGTTCTCGATGTAGATGACGAGCACCGGGTGGGGGCCGCTGCGGAGCTCGCGGACGGCGCCGACCGGGTCTGAGCCCTCGGCGGTGTACACCTGGTCCCCGAGACGGATGGAGGCGTAGTCGGGCGTCGGCATGGTGGGGGAAGGTACCACCTGCCTCGGGAGCGGGGGGCACCGGGAGATCCTTTTCCCGGAGGTGCCGTTCAAGGCGGACGATGCGTCCGCTCCAGCGCCTGCTCCCTCGCGACCCGCGAGACCTCCAGATTGCCTTCCTCGCGAGCTTCCTGGTGCTCGGGGTGGCGTTCCTCGGGCTCCAGGTAGAGCCGTGGATGCCGCCGGTGCTCCTCGCCTCGACCTGCGCTGTCCAGTGGGCCTGCGAGCGGCTGCTCCGGTTGCCCTCCAGCGGGTTTCGCTCCCCGCTCATCACCGGACTCGGGCTGTCGCTCCTGCTCCGCACCGATGCGCTGTGGGTGCCTCCGCTCGCCGCGACCATCGCCATCGGGGCGAAGTACCTGGTGCGGGTCCGGGGCAAGCACCTCTTCAACCCGGGGATGCTCGGGCTGACCAGCTGCATCCTCCTCACCGGGCACGCCTGGTGCTCGCCGAGCCAGTGGGGCGAGGGGATGGCGCTCCTCGCCTGGTTCGCGGTGCTGGGGCTGGCGGTGGTGTCGCGCAGCTTCCGCATGGACGTGAGCCTCGCCTTCCTCGGCAGCTGGGTGCTCCTCAAGCTCGGACGGGTGCTGTGGCTCGGGCAGAGGCCCGCGGTGCTCGGCCACCAGCTGCTGGTGGGCAGCCTGATCCTCTTCACCTTCTTCATGATCTCCGACCCGAAGACCACGCCCGACCGGCGGAGCGCCCGCATCGGCTACGCGATGGCCGTGGCGGTGCTGGCCTTCGTGCTCCAGCACCAGGCCTGGGTGATGAACGCGCCGGTCTGGGCCCTGCTGCTGCTCTCGCCGGTGGTGCCGCTGCTCGACCGGCTCTTCCCCGCCTCCCGCTTCACCTGGCCCTCCGGCCAGCCCTCACCACAAGGAGCCCTCGCCGTGCCTGCCCCTGCCGTCCGTCGCGTCGCCCCGCTGCTCGTCCTTCCCCTGCTGCTACTCCTGCACCCTGCGCCCGCGTTCGCCTTCTGCGGCTTCTACGTGGGGAAGGCGGACACGCAGCTCTTCAACGACTCGTCTCAGGTGGCGCTGGTGCGCGACGGTGACCGCACCGTGCTCACCATGAGCAACGACTACCGCGGCCCCCTCACCGAGTTCGCCCTGGTGGTGCCGGTGCCCACCGTGCTCGAGCGCGAGCAGATCCACGTGGGGAATCGCCGGCTGCTCGAGCACCTCGACGCGTACTCCGCGCCGCGCCTGGTGGAGTACTTCGACCCCGACCCGTGCATGGTCTACCCGATGGCCAAGGCGGCCCGGAGCGCGGTGGCGGCGGACATGATGGGCGCGCGGTCCGAGGCGGAGAAGAAGAAGGACGAGGCGC
>DASXGF010000647.1:0-5126 GCA_036489275.1 Myxococcaceae bacterium
CGGGAAAGGCGCCGGTCAAGACCAACGGGAGTCGGAGCGGCGGTCCCAAGGCGGAGGTCATCGCCGTTCCCGTGTTCCGCGATCGCCCCTGGATCCGGCAATCGCAGGTGGTGCTGGACGGGGACGCGCGCAGCGCGGTGCAGCCAACCACCATCACCTCGATCGAGCAGGTGGCCAAGATCCACCTCAATTACCGGATCGACGGGCTGGTCGCTCGACAGCTCGGGGCGCTCGCGATCCGGACCGGCGCAGCGGTCGGTGTCGGCCAGGCCACCGGCAGCGAAGCGCTCGGGATCCTCACCTTCCTCGCGCTGAGCTACGTGAATCAGCCGGACCTGCGTTCCTGGATGTCGCTGCCCGCTGAATTCCAGCTGGCGCGCTTCCGCGTGCCGGCCGGTGTCCATCGCCTCACCGTGGTGGCCGGCGGCGGCGCGCGGGAGGTGCAGGTCGACGTGCAGCCCCGCCGGGTGACTCTGGTCGTGCTCCGGAGCTACTGAGCCTGGACGGGCGGCGCCCCTGTGCCGCTCCTCCGGCGTCCCCCTGGTGCGGGGGGCTGACCGTCGACTTCCGGGGGCCGCCCCAGCGCCCGGTCTTCGTCGGGCCGCCTACGGGCGCCTTCAGATTTCCGTGGGCCTCGAGGTAGCGCTGGAGCCGCGAGAGCACGGCCACGAGGTCCGGCGCCTCGCCGAGGACGCCGACGAACGGATCGCTCCCCAGCCGTTCCATGCGTGCTGGGGCGTCGAGCGCGGTGAACTTCCTCGGATGCAACCCGGGGCCGACCTCGTCCCAGCGCAGCGGCATTGACACCGGCACGCCGGGCAGTGGCCTTGCCGAGTACGGCGCGACCAGCAGCTTGCCGCGGCCGTTCTGGAGATAGTCCACGTAGACCTTCGAGCGCCGGGCGCGGACCATGCGCTCGGTGGTGGCGATGTCCGGGTGTCGCTGCACCAGCGCCTCGGCGAGCACCTGGCCGAAGCTGATCGCCGCGTCGTGATCGAGCTGCCGTCCGAGCGGCACGAGCACGTGCAGGCCCGAGCTGCCGCTGGTCTTGATGAAGTGCGGAAGCTCCAGCGCCTCGCAGAGGCCCCGCGCCGCGTTCGCGACGGTGATGACGTGCTCGAAGGGCGCCGTCTTCGGATCGAGGTCCAGGATGCACCAGTCCGGGTGCTCGAGATCGGGGAGCCGCGCGCTCCAGAGGTGGAAGGGAATGGTGCCGAGATTGACCAGGTACCCGAGCGTCTCCACGTCGTCGCAGACGAACTGGCGGACCGGCCCCTCGTCGCCCTCCATCTGCACGGTCCGGACCCAGGACGGCACGTAGGGCCCGGTGTTCTTCTGGAAGAAGCTTTCGCCGTGGATGCCGTCCGGAAACCGGGTCAGCATCAGCGGCCGGTCGCGCAGGTAGGGCAGCATCCACCGCGCGATGGCCTGGTAGTACCGGATGAGATCGCCCTTGGTGAAGCGGTCCTCCGGGAACCACATCTTGTCCAGGTTGACGTAGGAGACACTGCGCTCCTCGGCGCGCCACGGAGGCACGCATTGCTCCGGCCGACGGTCGTCGCGAAACCGGCAGAAGACCGGAGCGCGCGGTGAGCCCTCGCGGTCCCATTCCTTGTAGCGGACCTCGGCGACCAGCGTCGGATCGACCCAGAGGAGGTCGCGATCGCGCGGAGGGTTGCGGCAGGGAGGCGTCTTACGCCGGTGTGCGGCCAGCTCCTTCTCGACCCGGGACGCCTCGCGGGGGGTGAGCCCGCTGCCCGCGCGGCCCGCGTAGGCGAATCCATCGCCGTCCCAGGTGGCGAGCGCCAGCGAGGTGAGGTCCTTGGTGTGGCCGACCACGGCGAAGTCGCCGATCTGATGGGTCACCACCTTCTGCCAGTCCCCTCCCCGACCGGCGTGGTGAATGCCGTCGGCGCGCTTGGCGACCACGCCCTCCAGGCCCATCTGCTTCACCGCCTCGAAGAACGCCTCGCCCTCGGTCTCCACTGGCTCGACGCAGCGAACCCGTCCGCCGTCGGCGGTGAGCAGCTTGAGCAGCTCGTGGCGGCGCGCGAGCGGCAGTCCGCGCAGGTCGCGCCCCTCGGCGGCGAGGAGATCGAAGGTCCAGTAGGTGGCGGGGGGCGCACCGCGCGGCGGACGCGCGGCCTGGGCACGGCCCTGGAGCAGGGCGAAGGAGGGCTTGCCGTCGGAGTCCTCGACCACCACCTCGCCGTCGAGGATGAAGTCCCCGGAGGGGAGCGCGCGCAGGGACTCCACCACCTCGGGGAACTGGGCCGATGGGTCGCTCCCGCCCCGGTAGCGGAGGCGAATCTCGCCGCCGCGACGCTCGGCGAGGATGCGATAGCCGTCGTACTTGAGCTCGAACCACCAGCCGGTCCGGGTGAATGGGCGGGGGGCCCGGCTGGCGAGCTGGAAGTCCACGTCCGCCAGCCGGACGTCCCGGACCGGCGCCCCGGTCTGCTCGACGGCCGACCGAAACGGGGAGGTCGCGACAGACCTGTTGCGAGGAGGGCGTCTGCTGGCGGCCATGCGTGGGGGGGTATATCTACGCCGTCATGGCGGCACGTGCGATCGGCTCGGGAACCATCTCCTTCGGCCTGGTGAACATCCCGGTCAAGCTCTACGCGGCGGCCGAGAGCGCGGCGCAGATCTCGTTCAACCAGCTCCACGACAAGTGCAAGGGCCGCATCAAGCAGCAGATCTGGTGCCCGGTGGACAACGAGGTCGTGGGCCGTGACCATCTGGTCAAGGGGTACGAGTTCGCCAAGGACCAGTACGTGATCTTCACCGCCGAGGAACTCAAGGCGCTGGAGGAGGCCTCCACCAAGGCGATGGAGATCACCGAGTTCGTCCCGCTCTCCAAGGTGGACCCGCTGTACTTCGAGAACGGCTGGTACCTCGGGCCGGACAAGAGCGCGGACCGGCCGTACAAGCTGCTCGCCCAGGCCCTGGAGCAGGCCCAGCACGCGGCGATCGCCAAGTACTCGACCCGCGGCCGCGAGGAGCTGGTCCTCATCCGCCCGCGCGAGGGTGCGCTGGTGATGCAGACGCTCCGCTACGCGGACGAGCTCCGGCCGGTCAGCGAGGTTCCGATCGGCGAGGGCGAGGTGAAGCCCGCCGAGCTGCAGCTGGCGAGGCAGTTCATCGAGCAGCTGTCGACCGACACCTTCGACGCCGGGAAGTACGAGGACACCTACCGGAAGAAGCTCCAGTCGGTCATCGACGCGAAGATCGCCGGCGAGCCGGTGTCCATCGCCCCCGCCGAGCCTCCGCGCACGCAGGTGATCGACCTGATGGAGGCCCTCAAGGCGAGCCTCGCCCGGAAGGGAGCTTCGCCCGCGGCCACGAAGCCTGCGTCCGAGGAGGCAGCGGCGGCGGCGGGCGCCGAGCGGAAGCCTCCGAAGCGGGCGCCTGCCCCGGCCGAAGAGGCGGCACCGAAGAAGCGCGGCAAGCGCTAGGCGCGCCGGGCGTAAGACAGGTTGCATGCGGCTTCGCCGTGCAGCGTTCGGCAGCGCCCTGTTCTTCGTCGTCGCACCGGGCGTCGTGGTTGGACTGCTGCCGTGGTGGATCACCCGCTGGGAGCTCCGGCCCGCTCCGATGCTGGTCCGCCTGCTCGGGGTTCTCCTGCTCGCCGTCGCCCTCCCCGTCCTGGTCGGCGCGTTCCTGCGCTTCGTGCGCGATGGCCTCGGAACGCCGGCGCCGGTCGCTCCCACCGAGCGGCTGGTGGTCACCGGTGCCTACCGCCACGTGCGAAACCCGATGTACCTGGCCGTCGTCTCGGCCATCGTCGGGCAGGCGCTGCTGCTCGGGCAGCTCGTGCTCCTGGGCTACGCGGCGGTGGTCGCCGCCCTCGTGGTGAGCTTCGTCCGCCTCTACGAGGAGCCGGCGCTCCTCCGCCAGTTCGGCGAGGAGTACGAGGTGTACCGCCGGGCCGTCCCGGGGTGGGTCCCGCGCCTGCGTCCGTGGAGGGGATGAACCGGAGCGCAGCGTCGCGCTAGTTCGTCGCGAGCCTCTGGTGCTTCACCGTCGGTGCGTTCCTCATCCTCATCCCGACCCACCAGAGGCGCAGAGCGCTCGCCTTCTCCACGTCCCCTGCCGGGGGCTTTCTGGACCTCCGGGTGAAGAAGTAGACCGTTCCCCTTCCGGTCTTCCTCACGATGACGTGGTCGAGATCCCCGTGGCCCACGAGGTAGACGTTCCCGTCACCCCGGGCCTCGAGGGTGATGGGCTGAGCGCCCGGGTCCTGGATCACGGCCAGGACGGTGCCGGACCCCGAGGTCTGCAAGGTGTCACCCGGAAAGAGGACGACCTTTGCGCCCGTGTCACTGGAGACGACGAGCGGTTCGGCCGCCAGAGTGAGCATCAACGCGAGCGAGAGCATCGCCACCCCCTTTTGACGTCAACGAAGCCGCTTTGCCGGCGGCGGGGCCATTCAACCCCGTTCGACAGCCGCCGTCACTCACGCGCCTCGGTGGTCGGCGCGAGGATCGGGCGGAACGCCACCGCGAAGAGGACGAGGAAGGCACATCCGGCGGCCATTAGACCCGAGTGCAGGAGCCAGAACGGCACATCCCCCAGGGTCTCGAGCAGTCCGCCGAGACGGCCGACCGTCATGTTCGCGAGGAAGAGGTGGAGGTAGAAGACGCCGATCATCAGCCCGGTGATCGCGCGCGGAGAGGCGCGGGAATACAGGGCCAGCCCGACGGGGAAGAGCAGCGCGTACCCCACGCTGTTGACGAGGTGGAACCCGAGTCCCCACGCCAGCGACACCTTGTGCCCTCCTGCCGCCGCCTGCAGGCTGCCGAGGACTAGGAGGAGCGGCGCGACCGCCGAGATCGCCGCGCCGATCGCGAGCTTGACGATCTCGTCGGGTTCGCGGTGCGTGCGGCTCCACATTCGCCAGAACGCCACCACGAGCAAGATCATCGATAGCGCGATGAAGGCGTCGACCGAGAGGAGCCAGGTCACCGGCGCCTCGAAGCCGAAGAACGTCCTGGCGTACTGTGCGTCGCCCCAGACGAGGTACGTATTGTAAATCTGTTGGTTCCCCAGCTCCGACAGCGCCATGACGGGCAGGAGCGCGACGAGGACGAGGATCTTCGACCAGTCGCTGCGAGAGAGCTCTA
>DASXGF010000678.1:0-34003 GCA_036489275.1 Myxococcaceae bacterium
CGTCTCCGGGCACCGCGCCGGCGCCGGTGAGGAGCAGCTGGAGCGCCTCCGTGGCGGCCCGGGCCGCGGACTCGCGCGCCCCGGTGGCCTCGGCGTCGTCCACCGAGAGCGTCGCCGCCCAGCGGGCCAGCGCATCCAGCGCCTGGGAGACGCCGTCCACGCTCGCTGGCGGCGCACCGGCGAAGGTCCGCGCCTCCTCGAGGAAGCGAACCCGCGTCGTGGCTCCTGCCTGACGCAGGCGCTCGGCCAGCCGCGCCCGGGCCTCGGCGAGCTCCGGTGCGTCGAGGAGCGGCGGCAGCTCGGCGGCGCGGCGAAGCTGCGCCTCGTCGAGCTCGCCCTGGAGCACCGGATCCAGGCTCCGGATCACCTGGCCGGCGAGGGCGAGGAGCGCGGTCCGGTGCTCGGATCGAACGGGGCGGCCCAGGCGGTCACGGAGGGCGCCGAGCAGCGGCACGGCGCGAGAGAGCGCCACCGCGGGCGGACCGCTGGCCGACAGGCGCTCGGCCTCGGCCGTCAGGGTGGGGAGCTCGATCGCGCGCGCCTCGGCGTCGGCGGCGGCCCGGGTCTCGGCGAGGGCGCGGTTCAGAGCCTCGGCGAAGCTCTGCTGCTCGTGGCGCATCGTCGAGAGCTGGGCCTGCTCGCGCGCGTCCGGGGTGTGAGCGAGGACCGCGTCCAGCTCGTCTGCCACGGGACCCGCGGTGGCGAAGAAGAGGCCGAGCGAGCGCAGATCCTCGGCACTCGCCAGCAGCGGCCGGTCCCGGCGACAGGCGTCGCGCACCACCGCCGCCCGGAGCGCCCAGACAGCGCGCACCAGCGTCCGCTGCGAGAACAGCCGGGTGCTCGGCTCACCAGAGGTGTCCGCGGCGAGCGCCGGCTGCAGCACGTCCACCAGCCGCTCCAGCGCCTGGAGCACCTCTGCCGGGACCTCCACCTCGGGAACCCGCGCCTGGAGCCTGGCGAGCGAGACCCTGGGCAGAGTCACCTCCACCGTCGGCGTGCGGGCCCTCAGCGCGCCCTGGAGGAGCGCGCGCCGGCTCTCGGGACGGGCGAAGCCCGACGGGACGAAGGCCCGGAAGGCGATGCGGTCGGCAAAGGCGAGGAGCAGCTCCGGGACCCGGGCGACCACCTCGGAGAGGAAGCGGTTGCTGGTGAGCACCGCCGTCTCGAGGAGCCCGCGCTCCACCGAGGCCCCCTGCTTCAGCTCGCGCTCGTGCAGCGCGTTCAGCACCGCGCGCAGGAGCATGTCCCGTCCGTCGAAGATCTCGTCCAGGAACGCGTAGCGGTGCCCGAGCATCCCCTCCTCGAGGATGTGGCGGGTGCGGCCGGTCTCGGTCAGCACCTTGAAGTCCACCGGCCCGAGCAGGTCGGTCTGCACCGCCCCCTCGGTGAGCTGCCGGGTGAAGAGGGAGGCCTCCCCGTCCTCCTCCACGATGCCCCCGAGCACCGCGTGGGCCAGCGCGCTCTTGGCCGTTCCCGGCGGGCCGGTGAGGAGCACGTGCTCCCGGGCGAGGAGCGCCAGGGCCAGCTGCTCGAGGACCGCCTCGCGCTCGAGGAAGACGGCGCGCTGGGCGTCGAGGAACGTCTGGAAGGCGCGGGCGTCCGGTGCGAGGTCGCTCATGCTGGACAGGGTGCTGTTCACCTTACTGCCCCCTGCCCCGGAAACGCCCGTCACGCCTGGCGATTGCCCGGGATGAGGAAACGAAAACGGCAGGTGAACCTCCCTGGGTCCACCTGCCGCTCGTCACTGCAGCGCGTCCGGGCCCGCGTCTAGTTCGTCCGGAACTCCGCGTCCACGACGTCGTCCTTCTTCGGCGTGGCCTGGCTGCCCGGGGCGTCAGGGTTCGGCCCCGCTCCGGGAGCGCCGGGCTGACCGCCCTGCGCACCGGCGGCCCGGTACATCTCCTCGGCGGCCTTGTGGCTGACCTGCTCCAGGGCGTTCATCGCGTTCTCGATGGCGGTCTTGTCGTTCCCCGAGCGCACCGACTCGAGCTCCTTCACCGCCGACTCGAGGCTGGTGACCGTCTCCGGGGCCAGCTTGTCCCGGTTCTCCTTCACCAGCTTCTCCATCTGGTACTGGAGGTTCTCGGCCCGGTTCTTCACCTCGACCAGTTCACGCCGCTCCTTGTCCTCGGTCTCGTGGCTCCGGGCATCGGCGACCATCTTCTCCACCTCGTTCTTCGACAGACCCGAGGAGTGGGTGATGGTGACCTTCTGCTCCTTGCTGGTGGCCTTGTCCTTGGCGCTGACGTTGAGGATGCCGTTGGCGTCGATGTCGAAGGTGACCTCGATCTGCGGCATGCCCCGGGGCGCCGGCGGGATGCCGGTCAGCTGGAACTTGCCGAGCGACCGGTTGTCGTTCGCCATCTCGCGCTCACCCTGCAGCACGTGGATCTCCACCTGGGTCTGCCCATCGGCGGCGGTGGAGAAGGTCTCCGACCGCTTGGTGGGGATGGTGGTGTTCCGCTCGATGAGCCGGGTCATGACCCCGCCCAGCGTCTCCACGCCGAGGGAAAGCGGGGTGACGTCGAGGAGCAAGATGTCCTTCACCTCGCCGGAGAGCACGCCGCCCTGAACCGCCGCGCCGACCGCCACGACCTCGTCGGGGTTGACGGACCGGTTGGGCTCCTTGCCGAAGAGCTTCTTGACCGCCTCCTGGACCTTCGGGATGCGGGTGCTGCCGCCCACCAGGACGACCTCCTGGAGGTCCTTGGCCTCCAGGCCCGCGTCCTTGAGGCACTTGCGGCAGGGCTCGAGCGACCGCTCGATGAAGTCCTCGATCATCGACTCGAACTTCGCCCGGCTCAGCTTGACGCTGAGGTGCTTCGGGCCGGTCTGATCTGCGGTGAGGAACGGAAGGTTGATCTCCGTCTCCATGGTGCTGGAGAGCTCGATCTTCGCCTTCTCCGCCGCCTCCTTCAGACGCTGCAGGACCATCTTGTCCTTGCTCACGTCGATGCCCGAGTCCTTCTTGAACTCGGTGATCAGCCAATCCATGATTCTGAGATCGATGTTGTCGCCACCGAGGTGGGTGTCACCGTTGGTGGCCAGCACGTCGACCACGTTCTCCCCCACCTCGAGGATGGAGATGTCGAACGTGCCGCCGCCGAAGTCGTAGACGGCGATCTTCTCGTCCTTCTTCTTGTCCAGCCCGTAGGCCAGCGCCGCCGCGGTGGGCTCGTTGATGATCCGCCGCACGTTCAGCCCGGCGATCTCGCCCGCGTCCTTGGTGGCCTGCCGCTGGGCGTCGTTGAAGTACGCCGGCACGGTGATGACCGCGTCGGTGACCTTCTCGCCGAGGTAGTTCTCGGCGGCGCGCTTCAGCTTGAGGAGAATCTGCGCGGAGATCTCCGGCGGGCTGTACTGCTTGCCGTCGATCTCCACCCGCGCGTCGCCGTTGGGGCCGCGAACGATCTTGTAGGGGACGAGCTTGATCTCCTCGCTGACCTCGTCGAACCGGCGGCCCATGAACCGCTTGATGGAGTAGATGGTCCGCTCGGGATTGGTGATGGCCTGCCGCTTCGCGACCTGGCCCACCAGCCGCTCACCGTCCTTGGTGAAGGCGACCACCGAAGGAGTGATCCGACTCCCCTCCTCGTTGGTCAGCACCTTGGGCTCGCGGCCCTCCATGATGGCCACGACGCTGTTCGTGGTTCCCAGGTCGATGCCGATGATCTTCGCCACGTGAAATGCCTCCTGAACCTCTGAATTTTCTTGAGCTTCTGCTCCGGGACGGGGCCCGGGTCACGGGGGGCAAGCTAACCAGGGGTGCAGGTGTGTCAAACCCCGAGGCCGCCAGGCGATTCGCTCAGGTGCCACCCGAGCGACGCACCTGGCTGACACCCTGTGTTTGCACCGGGCGCCCGTGCCGCCGTCCAAGTGGCCGCAACCTGTCGAAATCGTTACAGCAGCGCAACATCTGTCCAGCCATGGCCACGCTGGCAGAAGAATTGAACGCACTGCGCCACCGAGGAGCCGAACTGACCGCCCCCCGCCTCGCCCCGCCGTCGCAGCCGAGCGAGCCCGCCCCGCCCAGGGTGGCGGTGCTGCTGAACGCGCGCGCGCGGAAGGTGACGCCCCGCGTGGTCCGCGCGCTGTCGCATGTCGTGCCGCGCTCGGACCTCTTCCTCTCCCGCTCGCCGAAGGACGCGCGGGCCATCGCCCGGACCATCCTGACGCGCGGCTACGACACCGTCTTCTGCGGCGGCGGTGATGGGACCTTCATCGGCTTCGCCGACGAGATCCTGTCCGAGGCCGAGCGGGCCCACGCCTCTGCCCCGCGCTTCGGCGTCCTCAAGCTCGGGACCGGCAACGGGCTCGCCTCGCTGGTCCAGGCCTCGGCGGTGAAGGACGGCGGCGTGGTCGACGACGTGCGCCGCGCGCGCGAGGGGGCCGTCCCCGGCTACCGGCCGCTCGAGCTCCTGAAAGTGGAAGGGCGCCGCGCGCAGTTCGCCGGGCTGGGCATCGATGCCCGCCTCCTGAACGACTACCTCGGGCTCAAGTCGAAGGTGCAGGGCACCTGGGGACACTGGGCGCTCACCGGCGCGCGGGGCTATGCGCTGACGGTGGGTCTGCGGACCCTGCCCAACGCCCTGGTCCGTCGCCTGACCGAGCAGGTCGAGGTGCGGAACGCGTCGGAGGTGCCGGCGTACCGCCTGGACGCGTCCGGCCGCACCGTCGAGGAGCTCGCTCCGGGCGCCCTGCTCTACCGCGGTCCGGCGATGATGGTCGCCGCGGGCACCATCCCCTTCTACGGCTACGCGCTCCGGATGTTCCCCTTCGCCGGACTGCGGCCGGGGCACCTCCACCTCCGGCTGGGCACGGTGAACCCCCTCGCGGCGGTGGCGAACCTCCGCGCGCTGTGGCGGGGCGAGTGGTTCCCCAGCACGATTCACGACTTCCACGCGGTGGCGGTGAGCGTGAAGGCGGCGTCGCCGATGCCCCTGCAGATCGGCGGCGACGCTGCGGGCGAGCGGACCTCGGTCGAGCTCGGGATGTCGAGCAAGCGGGTCGAGCTGGTGGACTGGTCCCAGCCCGCCTGCGCCTGAGGCGCGGGCCTCCGCTTTCAGCGGCCCCGGGCGCGATCGTCCAGCCGGACGAGGTCCACCACCGAGTGCGCGGCGAGCTTGTGCATCACCCGCCCGCGGTGGACCTTCACCGTCTTCTCGCTCGTGCCGAGCTCCACCGCGATGCGCTTGTTCGGCTTTCCGAGCACGACCTGGGCGAAGACCTCCAGCTCTCGCCGGGTGAGCGAGGCCAGCCGATCCGCCGCCTCGGCGCGGGTCTCCGCCGCCTCCCGCCAGGCCCGGGCGCGGGCGACGGCGCGGATGACCGCGTCGAGGAGCGGTCCCGGCTCCACCGGCTTGAGGAGGAAGTCCACCGCGCCGTGCTTCATCGCCACGACCGAGCTGGTCACGTCGGCCTGGGCGCTCAGGAAGACCACCGGGACGTAGGTCGGCTGGCGCTCGATGGCGGGCAGCAGATCGAGGGCGCAGGCCGATCCCAGCCAGAGGTCCAGGAGCAGGCAGTCCGGCTGCTCGCGGTCGAGCCGCTCGAGCAGCGAGACGGGCGCGTGCATCACCTCGACCTCGACCGCCGCCGTCCGGAGCACGCGCGAGAGAGCGCTGGCGACCGAACGGTCGTCGTCCACCACCCAGACCCGCGGAGCCAGTAGACCCATCGGTGCGGCATCAGACACCCGCGCACGATTGTCAGCCAGTGCGCGGGTGTTCAGAGTCGCCGGCCGGCACGCTGGCAGGCAAGGGTTCCCCCCTCAGGAGGGCAACTCCTGTTCGGCAGTGTCACATGCCCGCAGCAGACGCGCGGGTGGCCGGCGCTCAGCCGCGGTCGCGGGACGGGCGGGGCTTCTCGTCCGGCTCCCGCCTCCGCCCCACGGCGATGACGAAGCTGATCGCCACGGCACCGGCGCGGTGGAGCGCGGCCTCGTCGGCGAGCTCCTCGGGAGCCGAGGCGTAAAGCGCCTCCATCTCGTCGAGGCCGAGGGTCTCGGAGAAGTCGGGCTCGTATCCGGCCGCCGGCAGCGCGGCGAGGACCTCCTGGGGCCCGCGGAGCGGATGTCCCCAGTGCCGTTCCCACTGCTCGACGAGCCCCGGGGGCGGGCGCAGCAGCAGCTTCACCGGGCGCACGAAGGCGACCCGACCCTCGGGCGCCAGGAACTCGCGCGCCGTGGAGGCGACCTCGTCACCGAGCGCATCGCGGGCGTGGAGGAGCACCAGGGCGAACCGCCCGGCCATCGATGCCGGCGGCCGCTCCGCCTTGACCGCGTTCACCTCGGTCCGGAGGCCCTGGAGCACCCGGTCCAGTGCCGCCTCGTCCGGCTCGACGAGGGTCACCGCCATCCCGAGCTTCGTCAGCGCGGCCGCGGTGGTCCCGCGGGCGACGCCCCACTCCAGCACCTCGGCCCCGGGCAAGAGCCCCAGCGTCCGGACCAGACGCGTCACCACCGACGGCCGGCAGAACGGGGCCCGCGGGTCGGTTCCCTGGAACTCATCGGTCGGGCGTGGGCCGGGGCGCATCGGGACGGGCTCAGAGGTAGTACAGGATGCGGCGCTCCTTGTGCAGCTCCGTGTAGACGTGCCGGCGCTGTTCCTCGCTGAGGAGCACGACCGTGACCGAGACCGAGATGTACTTCTCCCCGCGCGAGGGTTGCTCGCTCATCGAGTCCGGGGAGATCTCCTGCCCCATGATCCGGTGGAAGAGCCCCCGGACGTACTCGCGGAAGCCGTGCTCCTGCTTCCCCATCACCTTGAAGGTGTAGGTGGTGGGGTACTCGATGAGCGGCTTCTGCCCCGGCGGCTGGCGCTCTCCGGCGTGCTGTCCCTCGTCGCCGCTCACAGGAGGTTCGCCGCCAGCTCCGCCAGCGCGCTCCGCTCGCCCTTGGTCATGGTGATGTGGCCCGCGATGCGCTCCTGCTTGAAGCGGTTGACCACGTGCACCAGGCCGTTGGTCGTCGCGTCCACGTAGGGATTGTCGATCTGGAACGGGTCGCCGGTGAGGACGATCTTCGTCCCATCTCCCACGCGGGTGATGATGGTCTTCACCTCGTGGGGCGTGAGGTTCTGCGCCTCGTCCACGATGATGAACTGGTTGGGGATGCTCCGGCCGCGGATGTAGGTCAGCGGCTCGATCTCGAGGATCCCGAGGTCCAGCAGCTCGTGGTAGCCGCGCCCGGCCTTCTTGTCGGCGCGGCTCAGGTTCATCAGGAACTCCACGTTGTCGAAGATGGGCTGCATCCAGGGGTTGAGCTTCTGCTCCACGTCTCCCGGGAGGTAGCCGATGTCACGGCCCAGGGGGAAGATCGGTCGGCTCACCAGCAGCTTCTGGTAGCTCCCCTCCTCCGTGGTCTTCTGCAGTCCCGAGGCGATGGCGAGCAGCGTCTTGCCCGTGCCCGCCTTGCCCACGATGGTGACCAGCTTGATCTCGTCGTTCAGGAGCAGATCGAGGGTGTAGCTCTGCTCCATGTTCCGGGCGCGGATGCCCCAGACGCCTTCCTTCGCCGGGCGGACCAGCGGGACCAGCTTCCCCTTGGCCGCGTTCATCCGCGCCATCGCGGTGTGCGAAGGGTTCTGGGAGTCCTTCAGGAGCACGAACTCGTTGGGCGCGAGGCCGTCCATGCCCGGCACGCTCACCTCGGCTCCCTGGCGGTACATCTGATCCACGGCCTCGCGGGAGACGAAGAGCTCGTTGTGCCCGGTGAAGAGCTCGGAGATCTCCACCCGCTGCGCGTCGTAGTCCTGGGCGATGAGGCCGACGGCGTCGGCGCGGATCCGGAGCGACGTGTCCTTGGTGATGAACATCGTCGGCAGCTCGGAATCGCGCTCCTTGATGTCGAGCGCGACTGCCAGGATGCGGTTGTCCATCAGGGCCGGATCGCCCAGCGACGCCGGGATGGTCCGGTGGGTGAAGACGACGCTCAGCAGCCCCCCGCCGGGAAGCGGGACCCCCTCGGCGAGCGAGCCCTCCGCCCGAAACGCATCCAGGTAGCGGGCCACGACGCGCGAGTTGCGCCCGAGCTCGCTCTGGTCGCGCTTGAACTTGTCGACCTCCTCGATGACGTAGATGGGAACGACGACGTTGTTGTCGTCGAAGCTGAACAGCGACCGCGGATCGTGCAGCAGGACGTTGGTGTCGAGAACGAAGTTCTTTTTCATCGACTGGCCGGGGTGTTCCCTCGGGCGAGACCTCGGATGGAGGTGGTGGGCCTGCAGTTCCTCGCTGTCGTCGCCCTTCAGTATAGGCACGGTCCCGACGCCCCCCGGCCCCCAAACGTCAGGCCCTCGGGGGTCGGAGCAGGTCCTGGACGCTTTTCGGGATGGGGGGCGGCGGCATCCGATCCCAGGGGAACCGGCGACGGAGACACGGCAGGTCGAAGCGGTACGCGCGCCGGCGCGCCTTCCGGAGCGCGGTCCGCCGGCCGACCGTGTCCACCGCCCGTGCCACGCGCGTGTCGAGCGGGGCGACCATGAGATCCGGCGTCCACGTCACCCGTTCGCCACCGGACCGTATGCAGCCGAGATCCAGCGCCCAGGAGAGCAGCCAGAGCGGCCGGAGCCGTGGCTCGCGGCGGAGGGCCTCGAACCTGGCCTGCGCCGTCCCGTCCACGAAGACGAAGTGGCGCGCGTATGCCCACGCGGCGTGGAAGCTGCTCGGACGGAGCGCCATCGCCTCGGCCCCGACCCGCTTGGCCATCAGCAGAAGGAGCTGGATGACCTCCCCCGACAGGCTGAGCCCCGGGAACTCCTGACCCGGCAGCGGGGGTCGGTGCCAGTCGAACGTCTTCCCCGGGTTCTGCAGCAGGAGCGACTCGAGGAAGAGCACCGGGCTGTCGGTCGCCCCTCGCCCGAGGCCCAGCTGTCGCCCGCTCAGCTGGCGCAGGGAGGCCTCGACCACCGGAGCGGCGAAGAGGTCGCTCCGCACCACGACCGACGGGGCGAAGGGGTCCTTCAGGTCGAGGTTCACCGACAGCTTGCCGAGGCCGCGGGACTCCAGCCGTTCCAGGCTTCCGTAGGCGTGGAGCGCGTGCTCGAGCCCGCCGCGGCTGTAGGTCTCCCAGGCGAGGTGCGTCCGTCCTTCACGTGTCGCGAGATCGAGGGGATCCGCGTCCTCGTCCTCGTCCCGGGTCAGGGCCGCGAGGTTCATCCGCCGGTAGATGCGCCACAGGCGCTGCTGGACGCGGACGGTCGCGGTCATCCAGGGTCCCGACGGTAGCGGATCTCCCGGACGACGAGCTCCACCTCGCCGCGGGGACGCCGCACCGTCACCTCGTCGCCACGACGCTTTCCGAGGAGGGAGCGGCCCAGCGGGGACTCGACGCTCACCAGGGTGCCGCGGGCGTCGATCTCGTCGGGGCCGACGATCTGGTAGGTCCGCTCCGTGCCGTCGTCGTCCTCGAGCGTCACCCACGCGCCGAACCAGACGCGCTCGGTATCGGTCTGGTCCTCGGGCGAGACGATGGTGGAGGTGTCCAGCCGGCGCTGGAGGAAGCGGATGCGCCGGTCGATCTCCCGCAACCGCTTCTTGCCGTAGATGTACTCGGCGTTCTCGCTCCGGTCCCCCTGCGCGGCGGCGGCGCTCACCTCCGCGGTGACGCGAGGCCGCTCGTCGTTGAGCAGCTTCAGGAGCTCGGCGTGCATCCGCTCGGCCCCGGCGCGCGTCAGGTAGCGGCGCGCGGCGCCCGCGGGAACGTCGTCGTCTTCCAGGTCGTCGTCGTCAGCCACGGCGGGTCGAGAGTGATGCAAGGCCGGTCGGATCGCATCCCCTACCGGATCCGGGTGTCACTCTCCGTGAAACGGGCGCGCGGCGACCGCCTCCATCTCGAGCTTCCAGCGCAGGTCGAGGAGCCGGCAGCACACCACCGTCAACGAGACGGCGTGGGAGCCGAGGTGCTTCACCCGCATCCGCACGTTCGCCTCGTCGTCGGCCGGATCGGCGAGGTACGTCCGGAGCGAGACGAGGTCGCCGTAGTCCATGCCCGCCGAGGCGAGGACGGTCCGGAGGTGCGCCCAGATCAGCTCCGCCTGCGCGTCGAACGATTCCGGCATCGTCTTGCCGTCTGCCTCGTAGGCGTTGAGGCCGCTGATGAAGAGGAGCCGGGCGTCTCCGCGGACCTCGGTCGCGTGGGCGTACGCGCGATAGGGCGGGAAGAGTCCCGCGGGGTTGTGCCGGATCGTCATCGTCGCTCCTTCGAGTCATCGAGCAGGTGGCGCGGGCTCTCCGATGGACCGCCCTGCTCGCCCGTAGTACCAATCCCTCGTAGCCCGAGTCGCTAGCTCAGCTGGTAGAGCACCGGCCTTTTAAGCCGAGGGTCCAGGGTTCGAGCCCCTGGCGACTCATGTCACTGGTCACCGGCATCGAACGGAGCTAGACGCCCCTCGAGGGCGCGTCGCCCACTGCCGCGAGGACACCATGGTGAACCCCATTCCAGACGGACTCCACACCATCACTCCCTCCCTCACCGTGGACGGCGCCGCCGAGGCGATCGAGTTCTACAAGCGGGCCTTCGGCGCCGAGGAACGCATGCGCGCGCCGGATCCGACCGGGACGAAGGTGTGGCACGCCGAGCTGCGCATCGGGAACTCGTCCTTCTTCATCAACGACACCGCGCCGGAGATGGGGGCGACGCCGAGCTTCTCGTCCCTGTGGATCTACACCGCCGACGCCGACGCGGCGTTCGACCGCGCGGTGAAGGCCGGCGCCAAGGTGACGATGCCGATGGCCGACATGTTCTGGGGCGACCGTGTGGGGATGCTGGTGGACCGGTGGAACATCAAGTGGACCTTCGCGAAGAAGGTGAAGGAGCTCACCCCGGCGCAGGTGAAGGCGGCGCAGGACGCGTTCGTCGCGCAGATGGCGCAGCAGAAGAAGTAGCCCTGGCCGAGATTCGCGACTGGCGTTCCCACCCGCGTTCGGGTTAGTCGTCCGGCGTCCGTGGCAGTCCCCGTCGTCTAGAGGCCCAGGACGCTGGCCTTTCAAGCCGGTAACACGGGTTCGAATCCCGTCGGGGACATTCGCGGAGTCGCCGTAAGCCAGCATCCGCGTCTGGTGACTCCCCGACCCGGGCGCGTATGTCCAGGGCGTCCAGGGGCGTGGCTCTGAGCTTCCTGACCAGCCAGCGCAGGATGCTGGTCTTCGCGGCCACGCTGCGGGGCTGGTTGCCCTTCGCTCGGCTCCCCTCCTCTCCTCCGATGCGCTAGTTACCGTCTGATACCTCTTCCCCATGAGGGCCCTTGCCCCTTTGCCAGCGTGGGCCCAGTTCACGAGGAGCAAGGAGGAGCGATGCTCGATGCGATGCCTATTTGGCTCGTGTTTCCGCTCGTGGTGGCGATGATCGCACTCTCGATCGAGTTCGGTTATCGCATCGCTCGCGTTCGCGCACGGAAGTCCGAGAAGGAGCGCGACGCGCCGATCGATTCGATGGTGGGACCGACACTCGGACTGCTGGCATTCATGCTGGCGTTCACGTTTGGCATGGCGTATTCCCGCCACGACACGCGCAAGCAGTTTGTAGTCGATGAGGCGAATGCGATCCGAACCGCGGACCTGCGTGCGCAACTGCTCGTGGAACCTCAGGGCAGCGCCATCCGAAAACTTCTCCGGGAATATGTTGATGTCCGCCTGAACGGGGTGCTGCATCCGAGTGAGTTTGCTCACGCTGTCAAGCGTTCCGAGCAAATCCACGCGATGCTCTGGTTGCAGGTCGCGTCCCTGGCGCCAGCAGCAACTGACCGAGCGGCAATTGCTGCTGCGCTCGTCGACATCATCAACCTCCACACAAAGCGCCTGAACGCAGTCTTGCACAACCGTATTTCTGGTGCGGTCTGGCTGGCTCTGTATTCCTTGGCGGTCTTGGCGATGGGGATGTTGGGGTACTCCGCCGGGATGTCCGGTCGTCGGACCGGCGTCGCGACTCTTATTCTTGCACTGGCGTTCTCCTCGGTCCTGGTGCTGATTACGGACCTCGATCGGCCGCGGCAGGGGCTCGTCGAAGTGAGCCAGGGAACGATGATGGATCTCCAAAGCAAGCTGCAGGGGTCGACATCGGTCAAAGTCCCGTGAGTGAGGTGTGGGACCCTGACCTTGCACAGAAGCTGCAGCGTCAAAGCCCGCGATCGTCATGGGGCACGCCCCCGCTGATGATCCTTCGAACCGGTGGGCCTCTCGGGGACGAGCGCAGCGGTTGCGGCGCTAGCGTCGTCGGTGCCGGGGCCGACCCATCGCCCGCCGACCGGAGGGTAGAAGACGAACATCAGCGGCGGAGATCCACCCGGCGGAACGTGGAGGAACTGGGAGCCGAACGGCATCCAGACCCACCCATACTGTGCGGTGTAGACCCACTGACCGTCCGTTGGCGGCACGTTCACCCGCTCGGCCTGCGGAGGCGCAGTGGGCTCGGGCGGCGCGCTCATCTCCATGGGCGGAGGTGGAGGTGCCGATTCCGGCGGGGGCGGCAGCGTCGACGTGGGCTCGGCTTCGGGAGGCTGGACGGGCGCGAGCGGTGCGTTCACCGGCGGCGAGATCTGGCCTTCGACGAGGAGCGGAACGGTCAGCAGCAGCGGCGCCGGGCTTCCTGTGTCGGCGTCTCGAGAGCGTCAGCGTGCACCTGCCCGGCTCTGTCGGGGAGCAGCTCCCGGACATCGGCGTTGTCGCCCTGACGGAAGCCGCGGATCGTGGACCGTGAACCCGCCTCCGATGCGACACACTTGAACTGTCTCACGAAGGCTCCGAGACTTTCGGATCGACAGCACGGGCTCGCATCCGTCGGGGACACATGATTTCCGGACCACCAAGCGAGGGGTCGGACCCGGGCTCGAGCGCCCACCGCAAGGCGCTGGAGCTCAATCTCGATCCCAGCAGCTACGGGACGTTCGCCGAGATTGGCGCAGGTCAGGAGGTCGCCGACTGGTTCCTGCGCGTCGGCGCCGCCTCGGGCACCGTCGCGCAGACGATCTGCGCCTACGACAAGGCGTTCAGCGACGAGCGGTACGGCCAGGGCACGCGGTACGTCTCGCGGGAGCGCCTCCAGGCGATGCTCGCGCACGAGTACCAGACGCTCGAGCGGCAGCTGCGCGGAGCCCGCGGGCCCGAGGTTCGGTTCTTCGCCTTCGCCGACACCGTGGCCGCCAGGAACTTCAAGGGCGACAACGAGCAGCATGGCTGGATCGGCTTGAGGTTCCAGGGGGCGAGCGGCGCGGCCCCCAGCGACGTCTTGCTGCACGTCGCGCTACGGGACCGTGCCGTCGAGATGCAGCGGAGCGCCCTGGGCCTCCTCGGCGTCAACCTGGTCCACGCTGCCTTCCGGGAGAAGCCCGACCCCAAACCGTTCCTCGCCGCGCTCTTCGAGGGCCTCTCCGTCGAGCGGCTGGAGATCGACGTCATCGAGCTCGGGGGACCCGCCTTCGCCGGCCAGGACCCGCGGGCCTGGTGCCTCGAGGCGCTGCGCCAGGGGATGGCCCGCGCGCTGCTCTTCGACGCGAGCGGCCGCCCCGAGCAGCCCTCGACCGTGCTCCGGAAGCGCAGCCTCGTCGTCGAGGGGCTGAACCCGGGGGCGGATTCGATCGATCCCCGGGCGCTCGTCGCCGCGGCGTTCGCCCAGCTGGATCGTGAGCAGCACTCGGAGCACCAGCCGATGCTCCTCCTCGACGTCCGCCTCGAGATGCTGGCGCCCGCCGGTGCCGACGCGGCCTCCGTCGCCGATCGCCTGCGCGGGCTGGCGGCCCGAGCTCCCTTCATCGTGACGGACCAGACCGTGCTCCATCCCGTGGTGGAGTACCTGCGGCGCTACAGCTCAGGTCCCATCCGGATGGTCACCAGCGTCGCGGCCTTCGCCGGGCTGATGTCCGCGACGTACGAGACCCTTCCCGGGGCGCTGCTGGAGTCCCTCGGCAGGCTCCTGGTCGAGGACGTGCGGCTGTACATCCATCCGGTCCCAGTGGAGACCTTCCGCGAGGCGCAAGCAAAGGATCCACTGCGGAGGGTGGACGCCTCGCCGTCCGGGGCGAGCATCGGGCTCGACGACCTCCGCTGTGCGCCGCCGCTGGGCCATCTGCTCCACTACCTGCGCGGAGCCGGCTGGCTGGTGCCGCTCGAGCCCCGCTGATTCCCGGGCCGTGCGGTCACGGCCCCCGGCCCTCGTGCCTACACCTTCGGCCCGGGGTAGAGGGCACGGCAGGAGTCGTGGACGCAGCGGAGCGGGACCGACTGCAGCACTCGATGGGCGCGCTCGCCCGTGGGGACCGGTCTGCGTTCGAGCCGGTCTTCGCAGGGCTCTGGCCGTTGCTCCGGCGCTTCTGCCAGCGGGCGCTCGGGGATGAACACCTCGGAGAGGACGCCGCGCAGGGCGCGCTGATGAAGGTGCTCTACCGCTCGACGGAATTTCGCCCCGACGGCGACGTCGTGGCATGGGCCCTCGGCATCGCCGCCTACGAGTGCCGCTCCCTCCGGAATCAGCGACTCCGCCGCGCGGAGCAACACGCGAACCCGGACCTCGCCGCCGTGGGCCTGGCCCAGCCCTCGGCCGAGGCCTCAGCGATCGACGCCGAGCTCGCTGCGGAGCTCCGACAGCTGATGCTCGGCCTCCGCCCGGTGGATCGGGAGACCCTCGAGCGGGAGCTGGGACCCGCTCCCCCGTTGCCCCGGGACCCCACCTTCCGCAAGCGGCTACAGCGGGCGCTGGAGCGCCTTCGCCTGGCCTGGAGAGAGACCCATGGCTCCGATGACTGACCCCGTGCTGGCGCGCCGGGGACGATGGCTCTACGAGCTGGGCCGTGCCCGCTGGGCCTCGCAGATCCTCGTGCTCGTGCTTCCGCTGCTCGTCGTCGCGCGCCTGGTCGGGCGCCCCGGCCCGCTGGTCCTCGCGCTCGGCGGGCTCCTCGCGGTCGCTGGCTTCACCCTCGCCATGCTCCACGACCGCTACGCCCGGGCGGTTCACATCGGGCTGTTCGCCGGACTCCCGGCGCTGCTGATTCCGGTCCTGATCCGCATGCTCCACCTCCTGCCCCTCGGAGCGGAGATCGACCCCTGCATTCCAGCGTCGTTCCTCTCCGGTGTCGTCGCGGGGTGGGTGGTCTCACGCCGTGCGGCGGAGGAGGCCCACCGGCTGTCCTTCTGGAGCGCGGCGGTGCTGGTCACGGCCGTCACCGGCTCCCTGGGGTGCAGCGTCGCGGGCGGAAGCGGCGTCACCGGGCTACTGGCCGGAGTCGTTGCCGGATCCGCGCCGGTGTGGCTGCGCGCCGCCGTTCAGCGGAGCTGACGGTCACGGCCGACGGCTCTCGCGCCTAGTCCGGTGGTCCCCAAAAGGAGTCCCACCGTGAAGATGCTCGTCAGCACGCTTCTTGTCCTGCTCTGCTCGCTCGTCGCCGCCGCTCCCGACGAGCGGGCGCATTGCAACCTCGCTGCCCTCACCTCGGCCGATCGCGCCCGGGATCGGGAGCTCGTGCCGGTGCTGGCGGCCGCCCTCCTCGAGCGGAAGGAGCTGCCGGACGGCTACGCCTACCGCTTCGATCGGCGCGTGCTGAAGCTGCTCGGGGAATGGGTGGAGATCGAGGCCAAGTGCTGCCAGCCCCTCAGCTACGAGCTGTCGCTCGAACCACAGCCGGGCGGAGCGCTCTGGGTCCGGATCACCGGGCGGGAGGCGAAGGAGTTCATCGGGCTCGAGTTCGCGCCCCTGACAGCCCGGCTCGCGGCGAAGGAAGCGGGCCGGTGAACGCCCGGGGCTGCGCAGTGCTGTCCCTGCTCGGCCTTCTGACCTGGTCCGGGAGCGGGGAGCGGAGCGCGTCGATCCCCTGGCAGACCGACGAGACCCGCGCACGCAAGGAGGCCGCGCGGTCCGGCCGACAGATCCTCGTCGATGCCTGGGCGGACTGGTGCGCCGGCTGCAAGCTCCTCGATCGGAACACCTGGTCCGACCGGCGGGTGCAAGACGAGGTTCGTGCCCGGTTCGTTCCCCTCCGGGTGGACCTCAGCGACGAAGGTTCTGACGCCGAGCTCCGGATACGTGCGCTCGGGGTCTCCGCGCTCCCCGCGGTGCTCCTCTGCCCCGTCTCCGGCTGTGACGCCGGCGCGCGACGACTCGTCGGGTACGCCGGTCCGGACGAGATGCTGGCATTCCTCCGACGCTGAACCGCTCAGACCGAGCGCGGGCGACCGCACTCCCCGGTCGGACATTCGAGGGCGGCTCGGTCCCAGCGCCCGAGGTCGGCCGCGGCGGCGTAGGTGGTCGTCAGGAAGTCCATCAGCTCTGAGCGGGGATCGGCCGCCGTGCTGACCGCCTCGTAGGGAAGGAGGAACTCGCCCAGCTTGGCATCGAAGAACGCCGCGCCCGGCCGGACCTTCGCCTTCCCGAACCCTTCCGGCGCAGGGTAGGCGTACGAGTAGAAGGCCGCGTTCTCCACTCCCCCGCCGCCCGGCCAGAACCCCGCCGAGGAGACCTCGTGGCTGTAGGCCTCGCGGGTCACCGCGTCGGGAAGGCCGGGCACGCCGCCCGGGTGCAGCGGGGCACGACGGCCGGAGAAGCGCGTCACGGCGAGGTCGAAGCTTCCCCAGAAGAGGTGCACCGGGGTCGCCTTGCCGAGGAACGACGTGCGGAACTCGCGGAACACGTTGTCCACCTGGACCAGGGCCTCGAAGAAGCGAGTCACCGCGCCGGCGTCGTACGGCCGGGGCGCGTGGTCCTCCGGGAAGGGGATCGCGCCCGGGATCTCGTTGGGGCGCGTGTCGAGCTGGGCCGAGCCCCCGAGGAAGCCGATCAGCTCCACCGTCCTCCGGTGGAAGTCGGCCACCGTCCCCGGCTCCAGCGCGAATCGCGCCAAGCGCCCGTTCGAGGCGCGGCCCACGACCGCGTGATCGACCAGGTCCAGCGCGAGGTCCACCGCTCCCGGACCGTCGGGCACCGGGCCGGTCGTCAGCCCGGAGGCGGTGAGGTAGAGCGTGGCGTGCCAGGAGTGGTTCAGCCACGGCGTGTGGGCCAGGCGGTACTTGCCGAGGACCTGCGCGTAGAGGTGCAGCGCCGCGCAGGTTTCGCGCCAGGCTGAATACGGGATCTCCGGCCAGGGAGCGGACATTGCGACCTCCAGGATGCGCGAGCTTTGCGCGGAGTCAGCTGACGGACCAGCCCCTTCGTCCGCGGAGATGGTGTCCGGTCGACGGTCGAGCCTCTCCCGTCCGCGACGAGCTCGCGCCCATTAGCCCGCGCGCGTCCAGCGGAGCGTGCGGACCACCGGCGTGCCGTCGGCCGAGGCGGTGTCGAGCTGGATGACGAGTTCGTCACCCGACACCTGCATCGACCGGGTCAGCACCAGGCCGACGTTCCCCGCCGAGAGCGCGCCCACGAGGCGCTGGGTCACCGTGTCGGCGGCGTCGTCCACGGTGTAGCTACCGAAGTACGCGTCGTATCCGCCGACCGCCTGGCTGTTGTTGGGCGCGGAGGTTGCGGTGACCGAAGGAGCGCTCCGCCGGTCCTGCTTCATGAACTGCGCGGCGAAGTTGCCGCCGCGGTCGTAGACGAGGAGCGCGATCGGATCCGCGCCCAGCCCTGGATCGATTCGTCGCTCACCCGAGGCGGTGCGGTCCTCTCGGCTGACCAGGCGCCAGGTTCCGATCAGCGCCTTCGAGAGCGGCATTCCGGACACGTGCCGCGAACCGACGGATGCTGGCAAGCGCGCCGCGCGGCTAGCGCGTCACGTCGACGTTGTACGTGCCCGCGGGCGAGGTCGCGGTACCGGTGATGTGCGTGGTGCCGGCCTTGCGGACCACGGTGTTCCCCGGGCCGGCCTCGGTCTGCCCGCTGAAGGCCAGCGCGAGAGAGACCTGACCGCTGAGCCCACCGGACATCAGGAACGAGCCGTTGAGTGATCCGTCCACCGTTCCGGAGGGGATGTTCTTGAGATTGATGGTCAGCGCCGGGACCGCATTCTGGTCGGTGCCGTACGTGACCTGACCGTCGTCGGAGTAGCCGCTGAGCGTGTCGGCCAGACGCATGCCCTTGTTGTTGGACGAGCCCTGGTCGACCTGGCCGGTGACGGTCATGGTGCCGGACACACCGCCGTCGGCGGTCTGTGGCTGGATGTTCGCCCCGGTGGGGTTGTTGTTGTAGCCGTCGAAGCCGAGCTGGATGGCCTTGTCCACGGAGGTATCCAGGCCCATGTACGCCTTCTTGGCGTCCGCATCGGAGCTGACGCCGCCGCCACATGCGGCGACGGCAGAGAGGATAGTGAGAGACGCGAGAGCAAAGATCGGGAGGAGACGCATTGCACCGAAGTGTACGGGTCGCTTTCTTCGCGTCTCAAGAACTGGGACGGCGCGCACCCACGCGAGGATCTCGTGAAAGGCGCGACCGCGACCGCGCACTGACCACATGCACCCACGACTCTCGGAGCGTGGTGTTCCCGCCCACCGGGCGCTGCCATGTTCCCGCCCACCGGGCGCTGCCAGTTGTCGCCTCGCGCGTGCGGGAGCGGCCGAGGCGTGAGGCGATGCCGTGTCTTGAGGTCGATCCACGCCTTCTGGAGACGCGGTCGCTGCGTCCTCGAATGACTGCGCGATCGCGCTGGGCGTTCCTCCGTCCACGCGCTCTCCCAGCCTGCCGGCGATCAACCCGAGCGCCTCCCAGGGCAGGTCCCCCTCCAGAATCGAGTCTACGAGGGCCCTCGGGCGCGCTCGCCAGAACGATCGACTGGGCCGTCCGTACCAGGGCATCCGCCACCCGCGCATCGTCCGCCGGGGCGTCCGTCCGGCGCGCTCGAGAAGACGGCGCGCGAGCCGCTCGCGCCGTCACGCGACGACGGTAGAGTGCGGTCCAGTGCGACGCACCCCGGCGCTCCTGCTCCTCGTCCTCGCCGCCTGCGCCGGGGATCCGCCTCCTCCACCGCCCTCGAGCGCCGTCGCGGTCCTGGCGCCCCGGCCCGAGGTGCTGGCCGCCGGCACCGGGGCGATGACGCCGCTGGCGATGGCCCTCGCCCGGGAAGCGTCGGCCGGAACCGGTCAGCGCATCCGGGTGGAGCCGAGCATCGGGTCGGGAGGGGGCATCGCCGCGGCCCGGGACGGCGCGGTGGACCTGGGACTCGTGTCCCGGCCGCTCCGCCCGGACGAGGCAGAGGGCCTCGAGCGGGTCGACCTCGCCCGCGACGCGGTGGTGCTCGCCGCCGCCTCGGACGTCCCGGTCGACAATCTCTCCTCCGACGATGTCCACCGCCTCTACCGGGGCGAGCTCCGCGGCATCACCCTGCTCCTCCGCGACGAGGCCGAGTCGGCCAACGTCGCGCTGGAGTCCACTCACCCTGGCCTCGCCGACGAGCGGCGGCGCTCCGCCGGCTCGGGACGCTTCCGCGTGCTCGACCACGACGACGCCATGGCCCTGGCGCTCGCCACCACGCCGCGCGCGGTGGGCGTCTTCTCTCTTGCCGCGGTGCGCCCTCCCTTGCGGGCGTTGCGCCTCGATGGCGTCACACCCTCCACCGAGGCCCTGGCTCGGGGCACCTGGCCCGCCATCCGCACCCTCGGGGTCGTCTTCCGGCCCGAGCGCCGCGACCGGGTGGCGCCCCTCCTGGCGCTGGCCACCTCCGAGCGCGGGCGCGCCATGATTCGCTCCCTCGGGTACGTGCCGCTGGAGGCCGGGCGATGATTCCCGTCGCGCTCACCCGGCCCTTCGCCCGGCGGCTCCTGCCCCTGGTACTCGTCGCCACCGGGCTCTTCGCGGCGGTGGTCCCGCTCACCCACCACCTCGATGCGCGGACGCGCGCCGTCCTCGACGCGCGCGAGCGGGGCCAGCGGGTGGCCCAGCTCCTGGCCGAGGTGGTCCGCGACCGCCCCCTGCTCTGGCGCTACGACGCATCCAAGCTCTCCGTCCGGCTTCAGCAGGAGGGACTGCTCGGGACGCCGCTGGTGGTCCGGGACCGCATGAACCGTCCGGTGCCGCTCGGCGGGCCAGCCCCGGAGTTCGTCGCCTGGGCGCGGGTTCCGGTGGAGGTGGACGGCATCCCGGTGGCCACCGTCTGGTCCGGGGCGCCGCTCGGCCCGCTGCGCACGGAGTCGTTCCGGCTGCTCGCCGGGTGCCTGCTCCTCGCCGCCGTGCTGGGCACCCTGCTCTTCCTCTTCCCCGTCCGCACCGTCGCTCGCGCCGAGGAGCGGATCGCCGCCCTGCTCGCCGAGCGCCGGGTGGCGCTCCAGGACGAGGAGCGGCGCCGCATCGCTCGCGAGCTCCACGACGGCGCCGGACAGGCGCTCACCGCCGCGCGACTCCAGCTCCTCGCGCTCCGCAAGCGGGGCCTGGCCGCCGAGGACGCCGCGCAGGTCGAGCACCACCTCGACGAAGCCCTGGAGGAAGTGCGCCGCTCGACCTCGGCGCTGCTCCCCGCACCGCTCGCCGCGCTCGGGTTCCTCGGCGCCGTCCGGAAGCACTGCGCGAGCTACGGCCGGGCCACCGGCCTCGACATCTCGCTCGAAGCTCCCGACCAGCTGCCCGAGCTCCCCGGCCCGATGGCCGCCGGCCTGTACCGCATCGTCCAGGAGGCGCTGCACAACACGGTCCGCCACGCCGGCGCCGCCCACGCCTCGGTGCGGGTGAGCCACCTCCCCGAGGCGCTCTCGCTCGAGTTCGACGACGACGGACGCGGCTTCCCGGACCAGGCCAGCTCCCAGTCCATCCGCGAGCGCGTGGCTGGCCTCGGTGGAGCGGTGGACTGGCCGGACCCCGGCAGGTCCCATCTGCGAGTTCGCATTCCCCTCGGAGGAGCCCCCGCATGATTCGCATCGTCGTGGCGGACGACCATGCGGTGGTGCGCACCGGCGTCCGGGCGGTGCTCGCCGGGGAGCCAGACCTCTCGGTGGTCGCCGAGGCGGCCGATGCCGCGGGCGCGGTGACCACGGTGCTCACCCATCGTCCCGATGTCCTCCTCCTGGACTGGACGCTCCCCGGTGACGGGCGATCGGTCATCGAGCGCCTTCGCACCGAGGCGCCGGGAACGCGGGTCTGCGTTCTCTCGATGCACCAGGACGGCGCGACCGTCCGCGAGGCCCTCGGCGTCGGGGCCCTCGGCTATGTCGTCAAGGGTGCGGGGATCGAAGACCTCGTGGTCGCCCTCCGCGCCGTGGCGTCCGGGCGACGCTTCCTCGACCCTGCGGCGGAGACCGGCCTCGTCTCGGGACCCGAGCCGGAGGACGACGACGAGTGGGAGCGGCTCACCCCTCGCGAGCGCATCGTCCTCCGCCGGGTCGCCGAGGGCCGGACAAATCGGGAAATCGCGACCGAGCTCTCGCTCTCTCCCAAGACGGTCGACACCCACCGCACCAACCTCATGCGGAAGCTCGGCGTCCACGACGCCCAGGCACTGGCCCGGTTCGCGGTTCGCCGCGGTCTCCTCTAGCCGAGGGCCTCAGGTGTCCACCTGATTGTCGGTCCGACCCGCGGCCGAGACGATCGTCAGCTGTGTCACACCCCGGAGGGGATCCCCTGAACCGTCTCGCCTTGCTCGCCGCGCTCGCGCTCGGCATGACCACCCTTGCCCAGGAGGCGGGGGGCTACTCGGCCGGCCCCGGCCTCGGTTCACCGGATTACCAGACCACCGTCAACGCCCCGCGGGTGAAGTCGCCGCCCGCGACGCAGGACCGTGTCTTCGCCAGCACCCGGCTCTGGAAGCTCGACCCGGGCCGCTACGAGCTCGAGGTGTGGTGGGACGAGAAGTTCCAGCGCCACGAGCCGAACGAGGCGCTGCTGAAGCTGGAGATCGAGATCGGCCTGACCCCGCACATCCAGCTCGACATCTACCAGAACTTCATCATCACCAACGGCCAGTTCGACATCGAAGGGAACCAGATCGAGCTGCGCTACGCGATCGCTTCCCAGTGGAACGAGATCCCGTGGAACCCGGTCATCTACCTCGAGTGGCATCCCCGGAAGCAGGCGCAGGACCGCGCGGAGGTGCGGCTCCTGGTGGGCGGTGACCTTCCGCTGGCGGGCCTGTGGGCGGCGAACGCGTTCGCCGAGGGCAACGTGACCTACTTCAACGCCTCCTTCGCCGAGGGCTTCGACGGCGAGTTCGGCGCCACGGCGTCGGTCAGCTTTCCCGCCGCCGGCGACTGGCTGCGGCTCGGGGTGGAGGTCCAGGGCGGCGTGGACCAGCATGGGAGCCCCCGCTTCTATGCCTCCGGGCTCGTGGGTCCGAACATCCTGTTGGCCTATCGCCCGGCGGGCCTGAAGCTGACTGCATCCGCGCTGTTCGGGATCTTCCCCGAGGACCCGCTCGTCCGACTGTTCGTCATCGCCGGCTGGCAGTTCTGAGGGTTGCACGCCGGCCGCCCGCGAGTGATGACACGGACGGGAGGAGGACGTGCCCGACCCCAGTCCCGACCCGAAGGAGCCCAGACCGCCCCAACGGCACGTCCACCAGGAGCACGAGGTGGACGAGGCCTCCGAGGAGTCGTTCCCCGCGAGCGACCCGCCGGGCTGGACACCGACGACACCGGGCACCGACCTGCCTCCGGAGGAGCCCGCAGAGCCGCCGAAACGTCGGTGAGGGTGCGACATCGGTGTTGCGTCCGGGCGCGAGCTTTCCGCCGCTCGTGAAGTCGATTCCTTGGGCTGCTCCGGGGTTCCGCTAGACTCCGGGCTCCATGAAGTTCACCCCCCTCGACATCCGGCAGAAGCGCTTCGAGTCCTCCTTCCGGGGCTATGCCGCCCGCGACGTGCAGGGGTTCCTCGAGCTCCTCGCCGCCGAGTTCGAGGAGGTGGTGAGGGAGAACATCGGGCTCAAGGAAGAGCTCAAGCGCACGCAGGTGGAGCTGGAGCGCCACCTCGACCGGGAGCGCGCCCTGCAGCAGACGCTGGTCACCGCCCAGCGCGTCTCGGAGGACCTCCGGGACGCCGCGAAGAAGGAGGCGGAGATCGTCGTCGCCGAGGCCGAGCTCCAGTCGGAGAAGATCGTCCACGCGGCGCACCAGAAGCTGGTGCAGGTGGTGGACGACATCAACGAGCTGAAGCGCCAGCGTGCGCGGTTCGAGTCCGAGCTGCGGGCGCTGGTCTCCGGACACCTGAAGCTGCTGGAAGCCGTCGCCGCGCCCGACACCGAGGCACCGGTGAGGGTGGACGACAACGTGTCGTTCCTCGCCCCGAAGAAGGCTGGCACCCCGTAGCGGAGGTCGTCCGGGCAGTCGCCGGCGGAGTCGAGCTCTCCGTCCGGGCGAAGCCACGCTCCTCGCGCCCCGGCCTCGGGGCAGTCCGCGACGGTGCGCTCGAGGTCCGGGTGAGCGCACCCCCGGTCGACGGAGCGGCGAACGAGGCCCTCCTCGAGCTTCTCGCCGACGCCCTCGACCTCCCGCGCCGCGCGGTCACCCTGGTCTCGGGTGAGCACGGCCGGGCCAAGCGCGTCCGCATCGAGGGGCTGACCGTCGACGACGTCCGTGCCCGACTCGGGCTCGCCGGCTGAGGCTCCTCGCCCGGCGCTCAGTGCCGGCGCACGACGGGCGGGACCGGGCTACCCGGAGGCACGTCCGGATCGACGGGGGCGGGCTCGGCGGCCGGATCGCGCTCCTCGGGAGCATCGGGAACGACCGGCTCGAATCCCTCCCTTCGAGCGACTGCGTGCCGCGCCTGCGTCCGGCGGAAGGTCCGCTCCGGAATCGGGTCCGGGGCGCCACTGGCCACCGGGCGTTCCAGGCCGGCCTCGACCGGTGTGGGCCCGGCGCGCCGGATCACCTCGGGCTCTCGGGGGAGCCGCGCCCTTCCCCGCCGCGCCTTCCGCCGTCGCGCGTTCCGGAGGAGGAGCAGCCCCACACCCACTCCCAGCAGGAGGCTCCACGGAAATCGACGCCGCATCTTCCACCTCCGTGAGGATTCTCTGGAGACTGTGCAGCGCGGGCGCTCGGCGGAACCCCCGGCCCTTCCGCCTCCCGGGCCGGAGTGTCGGCCAGGCTCTCGCCGGTCGACCCGCTTGGCCGCCTGGGCCCCGGCGAACGGACGCGAGGCCCGGGCATCGGGCGGATCACGCCGCGAGGCCGACGGGGATCTTGAACTCGAAGCGGGTGCCTTTCCCCGGCTCGCTCTCCACCCTCACCGAGCCGCCGTGCTCATCGGCGATCTGCTTGACGATCGACAGCCCGAGGCCAGTGCCCTCCGGGCGCCCGGCGGTGGCGAAGGGGTCGAACACCCGGTCGGCGATCTCCGGAGGCAGCCCCGGGCCGTCGTCCTCGAACCGCAGGACCAGGTCGTCCTCCTCCCGGTCGATGCTGAACAAGAAGTTCCCGCCGGTGGGCATCGCCTCCACCGCGTTCCGGGCGAGGTTGAAGACCACGCGCCGGAGCTTTCCCTCGTCGAACCGCGCGGGCCCGGTGTAGCGCGGCACCACCGAGAGTCGCACCGGGCTCTTCTTGAACTCCTGGCGGAGGTAGGCCTCGGTCTCGCTGGCGAACTTCTGGAGGTACACCTTGCGGATCAGCAGCTCGCGCTCGCCGCGGGCGAAGGCCAGCGTCTCGCGCATCATCGCGTTCAGGTGCTCGAACTGCTTGTCCACCACCCCCGCGTACTGCAGCCGCTGCTGCTCGTCCGGCTCGGTGGCCATCAGCTCGGTGTAGCCGCTGATGACGGTGAGCGGCGTGCGGAAGTCATGCACCACCCCGGAGAGCATCTGCCCGATCGCCGCCAGCCGCTCGCCCTGCTCCGCCTCGTCGCGGTTGCGCCGGACCTTGATCGACCGGCCCGCCTGGCCGGCGATGAGCGTGGCCAGCCGCTCGTCGCTCTCGGTGAACCCCGTGGCCTTGTTGAGGAGGGCGAGCGCTCCCACCACCCCCTCGTCCACGGTGAGCGGGACGCAGAGCACCGCGTCGGCGCGGATGTCGAGCCGGGCCGGGACGCTGGGGTCGTGCGCGGAGTGGTCGGCGGCTCGCATCACCCGCACCGTCTCTCCCGTCCGGGCCACGTGCCCGACGATGCCCTGTCCCGGCTTGAGCTTCATGGTGACCAGCGACTCCGCCTTCTCGCCGACCACGCTCTTGAAATAGAGGGCGCCCTGCGACTCGCCGGGATCGACCAGGAAGATCGCCGCCGCGGTGGCCCCGAAGGTGGGCGCCACCCGCGAGAGGAGCGCATCCATCAGGTCGTTCTGCTTCTCGGCGGAGTTCACCGCCTTCTCGGTCTCGAAGAGGAGATCCAGGTCCTTGAGCGCGTTGGACAGGTCCGCCTTGGCCTTGCGGAGCGCCTCGTTCTGCGCGCGGAGCTCCTCGTAGAGCAGCACGTTGTCCAAGACGGCGGCGATCTGGGTGGCCACCGCCTCCACCAGCGCGAGGTCCTCGGCGCTGAAGACGTTGGTTTTTCTGTTCAGCACCTCCACCACTCCGAGGATCCGACCGCTCACGTGCTTGAGCGGCACGGCGATCATCGACTTGGTGACGAAGCCGCTCATCCGGTCGATGTTGGGATGGAAGTGCGAGTCGGTGTACGCGTCTCCGAGAAGCAGGCTCTGCCCGGTGGCCATCACGTGGCCGGCAATGCCGGTGCCGAGCGGCAGACGGATCTCGTCCAGCTGGCCACCCCCGCGAAGCACGCGACTCCACAGCTCCTGCTTCTCGGCGTCGAGCATGAACAGCGTCGCCGCCTCGGCCTGGAGCAACGAGCTCAGCCGGTCCATCACGGTGCGCAGCAGCGCGTCGACGTCGCGGACGGAGGACAGGAGTGTGGCGATCTCCAGCACCGCGCTGAAGCGTTCCGCCTGACGCAGCACCGCCGACTCGAGCTCCTGCAGCTTGTCGGTCAGGCCGCTCAGCAGTCCGGCCGGACTGACCGGCTCGGTCCCCTTGAGTCGATCCGCCATCGTTCCGGGTGTGGGACTCTACACCAGGAGCGGAGGACAGGCCCCCCGGGTGGAAGCGGACCGGTCGGAAACTGTCCGGCGAGCTGGCGGCGCGCGGTGCGTCAGTGGGCGTCCGCCCAGCTCTGACCGAGACCCACCTCGACCTCCAGCGGAACCCGGAGCTGGGCCACGCCCATCATCGAGCTGCGGGCGAGCTCCACCGCGCGATCGACCTCGTCGTCCGGCGCCTCGAAGAGCAGCTCGTCATGGACCTGAAGGAGCATCCGGGTGCGCAGCCCGATCTCCCGCAGCCGGTGGTCGATGCGGAGCATCGCCATCTTGATGAGGTCAGCGGCGGTGCCCTGGATCGGCATGTTGATCGCCGCCCGCTCCGCGGCCTGGGCCGTGGCCCAGTTGCTGGAGTGCAGGTCGTCCATCAGACGGCGGCGGCCGAAGAGCGTCTCCACGCTCCCGGTGCGACGCGCCCGTTCCACCGTCTCCTCCAGGTAGCGACGGATGCCGGCGTACCGAGCGAAGTAGCGGTCGATGATCGACGCTGCCTCCTCGTGCGGGATGTCCAGCCGGGTGGACAGGCCGTGCGGCGACAGGCCGTAGGCAATCCCGAAGTTCACCATCTTCGCCACCCGGCGCTGGTCCGCCGTCACCTCGCCGGGCGTCACGCCGAACACCTCGGCGGCGGTGCGCTGGTGCACGTCCTCGTGGGCCTGGAACGCGGCGAGCAGCCCCGGATCCTCCGAGACGTGCGCGAGGATGCGGAGCTCGATCTGGCTGTAGTCGGCGGAGATGAGCTTCCAGCCCTGCTCGGCGACGAAGGCCTGGCGGATGGCGCGGCCCATGTCGGTGCGCACCGGGATGTTCTGCAGATTGGGGTCGGAGCTGGAGAGCCGTCCGGTCGCCGTTGCCGCCTGGTGGAAGGTGGTGTGGAGGCGGCCGTTCGGTCCCACCAGCGGAACCAGCGCATCGAGGTAAGTGCTCTTGAGCTTGCTGAGCGTGCGGTAGTCGAGCAGCGCGCGCGGCAGGGGATGCTTCTCCGCGAGCTTCTCCAGCACCTCGGCGTCGGTGGAAGGGCCGGTCTTGCCCTTCTTGAGCACTGGCAGCGCGAGGTCGGTGTAGAGCACCTGGGCCAGCTGGGCGTTGCTGTTGACGTTGAACACCCTCCCCGCCAGCCGGTGCAGCTCCTGCTCCCGGGAGATGCACTGCGCGTCCACGTCGCGCGACAGCGCGGAGAGGACCCGGAGGTCCACCTTCACCCCGTGGCCCTCCATGCGGGTGAGCACCGGCACCAGAGGCAGCTCGAGCTCGCGGGCCAGACCAGTGAGCTTGGCGGACTCGACGTCCCGCCAGAGCCCGGGGCCGAGCCGCTCCACGGCCTGCGCGCGCTGGCCGAACGCCTCGGCCACCTCCTCGGGAGGCCGGTCGGAGAGCCCGCTCCCGGCGCGCCGCGCGGCGGCGGCGTCGTAGGGGACCGGCAGCTCGAGGTGGAGCCGCTCGCGGGCCAGGTCCGCGAGCGCGTGCTCGCGGCGCGAGGGGTTGAGCAGATACGAGAGCAGCTCGACGTCGGCGTCGAGTCCCTGGATCTCGATCCCCACCCCGAGCAGGAGCAGCGCCAGCGCCTTGGCGTCGTGGGCCTCCTTCGGCAGGCGCGGGTCGGCGAGCAGCGGGCCGAGGACCGCTCGCAGCTCGTCCCCCGACAGCCGGCGCGCGCCGAGCCCGTGGTGGTCCAGCGAGACGTAGGCCGCGGTGTCTCCGGCGGCGACGCCGAGGCCGACCAGGGGCGCGGTCGCCGGGGCGCCGTCGTGCGCGGGCACCAGCGCCATCCGTCCATGGGCGCGGATGGCCTCGACCAGCGCCACCAGGGCCTCACGGTCGACGACGACCGCGGTCTTCCCCATCGGCCGCGCGGCGGCGGGGTCCGGGCTGGGGGGCATCTCCTGTAGCAGCTTGTAGAACTCGAGCTCGGTGAACAGGGCCCGCGCCTTCTCCCCGTCGATGGGCTGGCGGGCGAAGCGTGACGCGTCCGTCTCCACCGGCAGGTCGGAGCGGAAGGTCACCAGCTGCTTGGCCCGGAGCATGGACTCTCTGTGTTGCTCCAGGGCGTCGCGGATCTTCGGCTTCTTCACCTCGTCCAGCCGGGTCAGAATCGCCTCGACGCTGCCGAACTGCTGGATGAGCTCGGCGGCGGTCTTCGGGCCGATGCCCGGGACCTTCGGCACGTTGTCGATGGGGTCCCCCACCAGGGCCAGGTAGTCCCGCAGCTGCCCGGGCTCGATGCCCAGCCGCTCCCGCACCTCGCGGGGTCCGGTGTGCCGGTCGAGCATCGGGTCGTAGAGGGCGACCCGCTCGTCCACCAGCTGCATGAAGTCCTTGTCGCCGGTGACGATCTGCACGTCGAAGCCCTGCTGCTTGGCGGCCAGGGTCAGGGTGCCGATGACGTCGTCCGCCTCCCAGCCGGCGTACTCGAGGACCGGGACGCGGAGCGCATCGACGACCTGGCGGACCAGGGCGAACTGGTGTGGAAGGTCCGGCGGCGGTCCCTCGCGGTTGGCCTTGTAGCTGGGGTCGATCTCCTGGCGCCCGGTGCGGCTCTCCTTGTCGAAGGCCAGCGCCACGTGCGTGGGCCTCATCTCCCGCAGCGTCTTGAGGAGCATGCGGGTGAAGCCGTAGACGGCGTTGGTCGGCACGCCCCGGCTGGTGCTCAGGTTGGCGATGGCGTGGTAGGCGCGGAAGATGAAGCCCGACGCGTCGATGAGCGTCAGGACCGGGCGAGGGGTGGGCATGGGCTTCTACCCCGACCCTATACAGCGGAAACCGGCCAGGCAGCTCGGTCCTCGCGGCCAGCCTGCGCTGTCTGCCCCGGACGACTACCGCAGCACGAGCTTGATCTTCTCGTTGCAGATGAAGAACTCGTCGCCGTCTTCCACCTGCTTGCGCTTGATCCGCTGCTTGTTGAACCAGGTGCCGTTCGAGGAGCCCAGGTCCTCGATGTAGTAGGCGCCGTCGTCGCGGACGATCACCGCGTGCTCCCGGCTGACCTTGCCCGAGTTGATGATGAAGTCGCAGTGCTTGCCCCGGCCGATGACGAACCGGTCCTTGGCGATGCGGTCCAGGGCGCCGCTCTCGGCCATGAGGTAGAGCTGGTCGCCGGAGCCGGAGTGGTCCTCCTCCGGGAGCTGCCGGTCGAGGATGTCCAGCGGGTCGTCGGGGGTACCGTCCGGGGCGCCGGTGTCCACCTCGCCGAGCGAGGCCAGATCGTCCAGATCGCTCTTGAGGTCGTCCTTCCCCAGCACCGGAGTTCCGATGGTGGGCGAGATGGGATCGGCGACCCCGGTGCTCCGCAGCGGAGCGCTCCGGCCCGGGGCAGCCGCGGCCACCTTGCTGTTCAGCGTCGGCTGGGCCGGGACCGGGGTCTTCCGGCGGCTGGAGACCTCGAGGAACCCGTTCAGCCGGGCGAACATGAACAGGGCCTGGTTGATCAGGCCGTCCCGCTCGCTCCCCATCTGCCTCGCCATCTCCTCGAAGGCGTCCCAGAGGTGGTCGGGGATGGTCACCTTGCGGACGGGATGTGGCGGGTTGAAGTCACCCATGGCGCGCACGGGGACCAAGGCTACCACGGTCAGAAGTGGACGCCGAAGTCCGAGGTGGTGGTCGCCGCGTAGCTGACCGTGGTGGGAGAGAAGTCCACGATCACATTTCCCCCCGGGTACAGGACGAACACCCGGTCTTGCCCGAGGTTCTCCGGCAGCGGGTAGATGTTGCGCTGGTACAGCGCGAGGGCTCCCGGGATGCTGATGCCGGCCACCCCGAGGCTGGCGGAGCTGATGGGCACCGAGGCGGGGGTGTACGCGTTCAGGAAGTGGAAGAAGTACCCCGAGCCCCGGAGCGACGGCTGGTCGCCCTGGGTCAGCACCGGCTCGATGCCCGCGTCGGTCACGAGCTGGCCGTTCTCGTCGAAGTACTGGATCTTGTCCTGCATCGTGAAGGCGAGACCGGTGCTGGTCAGGAACGTCGCGTCCGCTCCGGCGTCGGCATCCGGGCGCCAGAAGCGGATGAACTGCGGGATGGTGTTCGCCCCGGCGTCGAAGTTCGTGAGCCCGTTCGGGGGCGGCAGGGCCATCCGGCCCAGGTACCCCGAGACCTGACCGGTCACGGTCAACGGATGCGCGGTGACGCTGCTGCTGCGCAGGTTGTAGGCGACCGGCGGGGGGCAGTTGACGATGCTGGGAATGGTGCCGTCCGAGAGCACGAGCACGTTGCCGCCGCCGTCGGGGAGCATGGGTCCCTCGAGGGTGTCGGTGAGTGCGACCGTCCGGGTCTGGAGGAACAGGCCACCCGGACGCGCGACGAGCACCCCTCCATCGGCCGCGAGGGGAAGCACCGGGAAGGCGTACGCGCACTCCGTGCCGGTGTAGTCCACCGGGACGACGAGATCATACGGCTCGATGAATCCCTGCTCGGCGAGCACGCGGCTGTTGATCGACAGTGGCCAGGTCCCGGCGTTGGGGTCGCCCAGTCCGGCGTCGAGGGGCTCTCCGGCGATGCCGGCGACGATGCCCTCGTAGAGGACGAAGACGCCATCGGTGTTGGGCCAGATCCCCTGGGCGATCTGAATGTTCTGGGGCCCACCACGGAAGGTGGCCGTCGCGCCGTTGTTGAGGATCGGCTTGAACTGGTCCACCGTCACCGTGTTCGGCGCGAAGTTGATCTGACGCAGGGTCATCGCGTCGAAGGCGAAGATCTGCGCGACGGGGATGCTGTTCCCGACTCCGGTGACGCTGACGAAGCCGAGGAGCCCGTACTGGAACTGGATCCCGGTGAAGTACAGGGCGAGCCCGTTCGCCTGGATCGTGATGTCCTGGATGATTCCCACCGAGCCGTTGTTGGCGAAGCGGATGGGAAGCATCCGGTTGGCGTCGCGTGGACCGCCATCGGGGAACGTGGCCGGCGAGCGGTACCAGGTGTCGGCGACCTGGAACGGGACGAGCGTGGCGCCATTGTTGCCACCGTCGACCAGGACCGGCACTCCGCCGTCATCGATGAGGTCGCGGCGGTCGTCGAAGCCGTCGATGGCCACGGGGAAGCGGAGCAGCTGCGTGCCAGCATCCAGATCCACGCCGCCGTCCGCCAGCAGCCGCGCCGCGAGGGCTCTCGTCCGATCGAGGTCGACCGCCAGGACACCCACGCAGTCGATCCTCCCGTTGCACGAGGCTTCGTCGAGGATGCCGAAGATGCGGGTGCCTGCGTCCATGACCACGTCGGTGACGCCGCCGGTCACCCCGCCGTCGACGTCGACGTTGACGGTCCCGGCGTCGCCGAAGGCGATGAGCTTCACCACGTTGCCATGGGTGAGCAGCCGCTTGACGGGGTAGCTCTCGGCCACCGTGGTGTTGGAGTTGAAGACCGCCTCGTAGGACGACTCGAGGCCCGTGGGCTGGGGCGTCACCACCCGGATGCGTCCGACCTCGGACATGGCGGTTCCGGCGTCGGGGTCGGTGAAGGAGGCGGGCGGGTGGAGCAGCCGGGAGGCGATCACCAGCCGGCGCTCCTCGGGGTCCGGGGCCTCGGCGGGATGCACCACCGTCGGCAGGGCCACCATGGCGGTGACCACCTCCTCGCGGATGACGTCCAGCGGCTGGAGGACGTACAGCGGCATCTGGCCGGGGTAGACGTTGCAGTGCCGCGGGTCCAGCGAGGTGACGCTGCGGTCGCGGGGCTGGTTGGGGAGGATCATCTCCCAGAGCGTGCTGTCCGTCCCGTCGAACGTCGTGAAGTAGAGCTGGGCCTGCAGGTCGTCGACCGTGAGGCGCGAGGTGAGAGCGGTCACCACCGAGTCCGGCCGAGGCGTGATGCGCCCGAACTCCTTCAGCTGCTGGGGACAGTTCATCGCCCCGATGACCGAGACCGACGGGCCGCCGGCGCCGCGGGCGAAGATCCAGTCGCCCTGCAGCGCTTGCCCCAGCGGGGCGTACCGGGTGGGGGTAGAGATCTCCACCGGCGCGGGGACGGTGGTGATGGAGAGCGGGACCAGCGGATTCGGCGCCCGGACGAAATCGCGCGCCAGGCCGCTCCGGGGCTCGAGGTCCAGGACCCGGAGCTCGTTGCTGCGGGTGCTGGTGACGAACAGGAGCGAGCCGGAGACGGCGGAGGAGTTGGTGCCGCTGAGGCGCGTCGGCGGAGCGGTGCCGGACTGAGCGCACGCCAGCAGCCCGACGACGAGGAGCGAGAGAAGGCGCGTCTTCACGGGGTGGTGTCCACGCAGTTGCGGTCGTCGGTGGCGAGGACGCAGTACTGCTTCATCCCGACGTGGGCCACGATCCGCGGAGAGAGCCGGCCGCCGGCCGCGTCGACCGACAGGGGAACGTCGACCACGGCGATCCGCCCGTCTCCGAAGTTGCTGACGTACAGCCGGGCGAAGTCGTCACCGCGCCGATCGACGGCGATGGCGAAGGGCACCGCACCCACGCCCGGAACGAGTGCCGCGATCTGTCCGAGGTCGTCGTCGTAGAAGGCGAGCGAGCCGTCCACCGAGCAGCTCACCACCACCAGGGGAGCCCGGTTGGGCCGGGTCAGGAGCTGGACGTCGTTCGGACCCTCGGGGAGAGGAACCGCCCGGACGAGGGTGAACACCGGGGGGAGGTCCTCGAGGTTGGAGCTCGTGACGTCGAGGACCAGCAGCGTGGCGGGGTCGTCGGCGGCCAGGTACAGCCGGCGACCGTCGGGCCTGATCTGGAGGGCCCGTGCATCCAGCGAGGCATAGACCAGCTGGAGCTGCGGATAGGCGACCAGGTTGCTCTGGCGGTCCACCACCCGGAGGAGGACGTCGAGGTCGCTGCTGATCAGCTTGGCGCGTCCGGAGACGTAGAGGAAATCGCGCTGGATCGGGGCCACGATGATGCTGTTCGACGCCCCGTGACCGATGCTGCTGAACGCCGAATCCGGCACGATGTACCCGCCGTCCGTCGCCCAGGCGGCCCGGGCCTGGTCCAGATCCCCCTGGCGCAGGGTCACCAGGAAGTTCTCGAGGTTGGTGATGCTCTGGGCCGGGCTCGAGGCCGGGCGGAGGTGCGTCACGTAGATCCGATCGTCCGGGCCACCGTCCGGGAGGGGCGGCGCGAGCGTCACGCTGTACGGCTGGGGCGCCGCCGGGACGCCGATCTGCCCCGGGTCCTGCGCCTGGGCCAGCTGGATGGCGTCCACCGTGCAGTCGGATCCTCCGGAGAAGAAGCACCTGATGGGTGCCCCTCCGTCCACCCCGAGGGTGATGTCCATCACCGCCAGCTCGTCTCCCTCGGCACGCGAGGGCACGAAGAGGCGCGTCCCGGCGTCGTCCACCGTGGCCAGCCCGGCGAAGGGAGAGATGTTCACGATGCTCGCGGGCGTCGTCGCGATGTTGGTGAACTGAACCGGCCGGCCCTGGTCGGACCCGCCGTCGGGAGGCGGGGCCACCGCCTGGCCAGGCAGCGGGAGGGTCCGTCCGTCCGGCGAACGCACCTGGGAGAGGTCAACCGCGGTCACCCAGCCGACGTCGAAGCGGCGGTCGAAGTCCGAGTTGGCCACGTAGAGCCGCCCCAGCCCCCCGTCCAGATCGGCGGGAGGAACGAACGCCACGCCGGACGGGTAGTACAGGCGGCTCTCCACCGGCGGGCGGGGGAGCAGGTCCTTGTTGCACGCGACGGCGAGGAAGAGGAGTGAGGCGAGGGTGAGGCGCATCAAAGGGGCGCGCATCCTAGAGATCCGCGACCCGGCGTCGCAAGGACTGGCGGCGGGAACCACAACAGTGAGAGGGGACGCCTTCTTCCCCCGACAGAGGAGACCGGCGCAACCGAATTCTGTCGTCGGACCCTGAGTCAGCGCCGGGGCGTCGGGTCGTCCTTTCCGCCCGTGGCTCGCCAGTAGTCGGTGAGGATCCGCTGCACCCGGTCGGCGTTCGGGTAGGTGCGGCAGGAGAGCAGATAGGTCTCGTATGCCCGGGTCCCGGCGCGTGGATCGCCGAGCTTGGCGTGGGCGCTGCCGAGGATGAGGTACGCCCAGCCGGCCCTGGGGTCGAGGTCCAGCGCCCGCTGCAGCTTGGGAACTGCCTGCTTCACCGTCGCCAGGTCCTTGCTGTCGGTGAGGCGGGTTCCCTCCTGGAGGAGCTTCCGGACCGAGCCGTTCTTGACCTCCGGACCACACGAGAGCCCGGGCAGCGTCTTGCC
>DASXGF010000681.1:0-6330 GCA_036489275.1 Myxococcaceae bacterium
AAGAAGCGTGCGCGGCGCTCGCGCCCGTGGCGGTGGGACCTTGGTCCCATTCACTGCCGTGGGGGCGACTGCCATGCGGGGCCCCTGGCCTCGGGAGGGAACCCATGAACACGCTGTCCGCGATACTCCTGTTGCTCGGCAGCTCTGCGCTCGCGCAGACGCCTGCCTCTCCACCATCCACCTCGCAACCTGCTGCGCCGAGTGCCCCGCCCCAGGCCCCTCCGCTGACGAAGGAGCAGATCGAGAGCATCCGCAGCGAGATCCGCTCCGGGAAGAGCGATCTCATCGCGAAGAACCTCCCGCTGACCTCGAGCGAGGCCGCCGCGTTCTGGCCGCTCTACAAGCAGTACGAGGCCGCCGGGAAGGCGATCAACGACAAGCGGTTCGACCTCCTGATGGAGTACCTCGACGCCGGCCAGAAGGCCGACCCGGCCCTCGCCACGAATCTGGTGAAGGCGAGCCTCAAGCGCGACGTCGATCTCGCCCAGCTCCGCGTGGCCTGGGCGCCAAAGTTTGCGAAGGTGCTCCCGAAGCCGAAGGTGGCCCGATTCCTCCAGGTCGACCGCGCGCTCGCGCTCATCGCCGACGCCAAGCTCGCGTCGATGATGCCGCTCGCGCCGTGGTACCCCTGGCCCCCGCTCGAGGAATGACCCGCCGCTACAGCACGCCCCAGCCGCCCGGATCCTCGTAGGTGATCCGGATCTCCGACTCCGGCGCCGGCGGGCGCGGAATCTCTCGCCGCACGCTGGGCGAGGCCTGCGCCACGGTGGGCGGCCGCGGTGGTCTCGGCTCCGTGCCGTTGCTCTGAGCGAACCCACGGATCGCCGCGCGCGCCGGGCTCTCGTCCTCGGCCACGTGGTTCTCGTTCACCGAGTTGCCGTTGACGTAGTTCCCGTTCGTCGTCGGCCGCGTCGCCGGCATCGGGATCTCCCGGCCCCGCAGCGCGCGTGTCCGCATCGTGGGCAGGTCGGCGTCGGTGAAGCGGTGGTCGGGAGCGGGGAGGGGAACGGCCTCGACGACTGGCCTCGTCACCCCGGCCGGCGCATGGAACGATGGACCCAGCAGTGCCCGGTCAGCCTTGCGGCGATCTCCACCGCCCCTCCGCTCGAACGCGCGGTGAAGCGGATTCTCGGGCAGCAGCTCCACCATCCGTCGCGCGTGGGCGAGGACCTCGTCGACGTGCGCCATCAGCGGCTCGACCGCGGGGCCGTAGAGCTTTCGGATGGCCTTGCCCATCGCGTCGAGCCGGCTCGCGTCCTCGCCAACCATCGGCGCGACCAGCGCCTGCGCCTTCGCGAACACGGCGCGGAACCGCTCCAGCTCGTCGTAGAAGTCCTGAAGCCTGGCCCTGTCGAGGTCGTCCACCGACGGCTCCTCCCGTACATCGCCCACCAGGAGACTACCGGTCTGTAGCGACACCCCAAATTTTTTCCCTGAATTGGCGGACCCTTGCGGGTGTGGAGCAGAGACTACTTTGCAAACACTGATTTCCCCGCAATCCACGTCTGCCGGACCTGGGTGAACGACTCCACATTGGCCCGCGGGTCACCGTCGACGAGGACCAGGTCCGCCGGCGCTCCGACCGAGAGCACGCCGCGCGCCGTGTCCTTCATCCGTCGCGCGGGCGCCGTGGTCAGCGAGACGAGGATGGCTCGCCAGTCCAGGCCGGCCCCGGCCATCCAGCCCACTTCTTCGTCGGTGTCCTTCTCGGACAGGAAGCCGACGTCGGTCCCGAAGAGCACCTCGCCCCCGGCCGCGGAGTAGTCGTGGAGTTGCTCCTTCCCGGCGCCGATGAACTGGTCACGCACCGCGGGAGGCATCTGGGCCTGGTCCGTGATCACCCGGTTGAGGCTCAGCGTGGGCACCAGCGCCATGTGGCGCGTGCGGAGCCCCTTCACCAGCTCCGGGCTCCAGGGGCCCGCGTCCGGGTCGGTGTGCGCGAGCACGTCCACTCCTCCCTCCAGCGCCACCTCGAGGCCCGCGGCGGTCTGCGGATGGGCGAAGACCACCAGGCCGTGTCGATGCGCCGCCGTCGTGGCTCCCTTGACCACCTCGAGCTCCATCAGCCCGGTCTTGTTTCCCCCGAGCCAGCTCCCAGTGAAGAGCTTCTCCGCGCGCGCCCCGAGACGGACGCTCTGCTCGACGAGCTGCGCTGCCTCCTGCGCGTTCGCCGGCTGGGGGAGCTTCGCGGCCTCCTTCTCGCCGAGCTCCTGAGAGATGTAGATGGGCACCGCGTGCACCGGGAAGAGGGACAGCCCAACGGTGAAGATGCGCGGGCAGCCCACGGCGCTGGCGCGGCGCCGGACGGTGCCCGTGTTCTCCGGGAGGGATCCGAGGTCGACCACCGAGGTGAACCCGCGTGAGGTGAGCATCTGCCGGCAGGCCTCGCCGAGCGTCGCGTCGGTTTGCTTCGCCGCGTCCTTGAAGCGCTTGTCGGTGAGGTGGACGTGGACGTTCCAGTAGCCCGGGAGCACCGTTCCACCCGTCCCGGCCACCCGCCGCGCGCCCGTGGGCACGTGCACGGACGAGGAAGGCCCGAGCGCGCTCACTCGTCCGTCCTTCAACACCACGGTGCCGTCCTCGATCACCGCACCGGTCGGTGAGGCAATCACCCGGGCGTGCTCGATGACCCACGTCTCGCCGGCACGGGCATCCAGCCCGACGGCGAGGGCCACGGCACAGAGCAGCTCAGGCCACGCGCGACTCGGTCCTCGATGGTGTCTCGCTCTTCGCATACGCAGCAGGCGCCTCCTGCGTCGCCGTCCCGGTCATCGCCGCACCGACCAGCCGGTGAATCGCCTTCTGGAACGACGCGCTGTTGTACGTACGCGCGAGGGTGTCGAGGATTCCATCGGAGACCATGTTGCGGAGCAGGTGGCCGGCGGCGAAGCCGAGGGTGAACCGTTTCCGCAGCTGTCGCAGATACGCGCGCCACGCTTCTGCCTCGGTCGCCTCGCCTCGGACCACCCGGGCCACCGCCTCGGCCGCGTAGATGCCGGACTGCATCGCCTGGCTGATGCCCTCGCCGGTCCCGTTGTGTGTGAGCCTCGCCGCCTCGCCGATGAGCAGCGCTCCGGGGCGACTCACGTTGGCGATCCAGGTGGTGTGGACGATGGGGTGCCCCTTCCATCCGCCCACCTGACGCGCGGTGCGGAGCTCCTCCGCGTAGTGCCGGTTCAGGAAGCCGCGGAACAACGCCCGGAGGTCTCGCGGCACTTTCCGCCCGTACTCGTCCTGGGCGTCGATGCAGATCCCGATGTTGATCCGCGTCGGCGTCTCCGGGAACAGCCATCCGTAGAGCGGCAAGAGGTCCGGGTCGAACACCATGTCCAGCCGACCGGGCTCGAACCCTGGGCCCTCCCACCAGCCCATCAACGTGTCGATGTGGCGGCGCTCGCGGTCGTCCCGGCTGAACAGGCTGTGCGCGCCGTCGGCGAAGAGCGTGTGCCTCGCGCGGATCTCCGTCCCCTCGAGCCCGCGCACCCCCACCACCCGCCCGTCCTCCTCGAGGGCCTCGGTCACCCGGAGCCCGCCCTGGAAGCGCGCTCCCAGCGCCGTCGCCCGCTTGACCAGGAGGTTGTCGAAGTCCTTGCGGAGCAGGATGACCGCCGCCGAGTTCGCCGGAGCGCGTAGCTCCTCGCCGGACGGTGTCACGAAGCGGACGGTGACGACTGGATTTGCCCGCGCGCGGAGCTCGGGCCCGATTCCCAGGTCCTCCGCGAGGTGGAGCGCGGCGGGCGACAGGCCTGATCCGCACGTTTTGTGTCGCGGGAAGCGATCCCGGTCCACCAGCAGCACGTCCTTGATTCCCAGCTGGCCCAGCTGCACCGCCGCCGCGGCGCCCGAAGGACCTGCACCCACGATGAGGATCTCGGTCTCCATTGGACGCACCTCAGGTAACGGTGTCGCCACCGGCGGCAAGGTTTCGGACCGAGGTCCGTCGTCTATGCTGCGGGAGCACCGTGCCCCAGACCGCAGAGCGCCCCGTCGCCGCCCCTCGCCGGCCCCGCTTCGTCGGCGAGCTCGACACCCTGATTCGCGCGCGCTACCCGCTGGTCTACCTCGTCTCCTCCGAGGAGGTGCGGGTCGAGGAGCTCCTCCAGGGCATCGCCCGCGCGCACGGCAAGTCGCTCATTGGCTGGTCCGCCGTGCGCGGGCTCCACCGCCTCGACGAGACCCGTGGGGTTGCGCTGCCGACCGAGACCGAGGAGCCGTTCGCCGCGCTGCAGGCGCTCCGGGGGCTTCAAGAGCCGGCGCTGGTCGTCCTGAAGGACCTTCACGCCTGGCTCGACGACCGGCGGCTCGTCCGCGCGCTCCGCGAGCTCGGGCAGGCGCTCAAGAGCAGCTACACCACGGTCATCATCCTCGCTCCGGTGCTCCAGCTCCCGGTCGAGCTGGAGAAGGAGATCGCGGTCCTCGACGTCCCGCTCCCCACCTTCGCCGAGCTCGCCGATCTCCTCCGCGACATCGTGGGTGTCCTCCGCAAGGCTGGCCGCGTCGCCGTCGACCTCAAGCGGGAGGAGGGCGAGCAGCTGATCAAGGCGGCGCTCGGGCTCACACTTCAAGAAGCGGAGAATGCGTTCGCCAAGGCGATCGCCGACGACGACCGGCTGGACGCGAGCGACATCCAGCGGGTGATGGACGAGAAGCGCCAGGTCATCCGCAAGAGCGGGCTCCTCGAGTACTACCCGGTGGACCACGCGCTCGCCGCGGTGGGCGGCCTCCAGAACCTCAAGGACTGGCTGCACCGTCGCGCCCGAGCCTTCACCGCCGAGGCCCACGCCTTCGGTCTCCCCGAGCCCCGCGGGCTCCTGCTGCTCGGCGTCCAGGGATGCGGGAAGAGCCTCACCGCCAAGGCCATCGCCTCGCAGTGGGCGCTCCCGCTCCTCCGCCTCGACATGGGGCGGGTGTTCAGCGGGCTGGTGGGCTCGAGCGAGGAGAACCTCCGCCGCGCGATCCGCGTCGCCGAGAGCGCCGCCCCCGCCGTGCTCTGGCTGGACGAGATCGACAAGGCCCTCTCCGGGTCGGCCTCCTCGAGCGTGACCGACGGCGGCACCACCGCCCGCGTGCTGGGCACCTTTCTCACCTGGCTCCAGGAGAAGACTGCCCCCGTCTTCGTGGTCGCCACCGCGAACCGGGTGGAGGGCCTTCCGCCGGAGCTGCTCCGCAAGGGGCGGTTCGACGAGATCTTCTTCATCGACCTCCCCGACGCCTCCGAGCGCCAGGAGATCCTCCGAATCCACCTCACCCGCCGGGGCCGCGCCCCGGAGACGTTCGACCTCCCCGCGCTCGCCGCACGCGCCGAGCAGTTCAGCGGCGCCGAGCTGGAGCAGTTGGTGGTCGAGGGCCTCCACGCGGCGTTCGACACGCGCTCCCAGCTCTGTGACGCGCACCTCGAGCAGGCCGTCTCCGAGACGGTGCCCCTGGCCGTCACCCTCCGCGAGGAGATCTCCCGCATCCGCGACTGGGCGCGGGATCGCACCCGGCCCGCCTCTCGCGGGGCCTCGAAGTGAAGTTCCTGACCCGCTTCCAGCGCCTCGAGCGCTCCCGCCGCGCCGACTCCGGCGAGCGCCATCGCACCGGCGAGCGCTTCCAGGCCATCGAGCCCGAGGCGCCGATCCCCGAGGTCCACGGCGCAGGCCTGGAGCGGTTCGCGCCGCCGGTCGGGCCTCCGCTCGAGCTCCAGCAGCGCTCGGATGCCCAGCCGTTCGTCCGCTGTCCCGCCTGTGGAGTGGACTCGCCCGTCGGCGCGCGGCGGTGCGGTTGCGGCACCGCGCTGGACACGCTCGAGGCAGTGGCGTTCAACACCGCGCTCTGGGATCGCCACCGCGAGGAGGTCGCGCGGCACGAGGGCGACCGCCAGCGCGTCCGCTCCGAGGAATTCGAGGAAGCCCGGCACCTCCAGGAGGAGCGCCGTGCGCTCGGTGAGGCCCTCGCAAGAGAGATCGCCGTCCGTGAAGGCGCATCGCGGTCCGGCTTTCCGGCCTGGGGCTTCGTGCCAGTGCTCGGCATCCTCGCGCTCGTGCTGCTCCCCCGGGGTCCGGTGGCGCGGGGGGTGTTCGCCTTCCTGCTCGGAGTCGCCTGCGTCCGGGCCGTCGTCGCCTGGACGCGCACCCGGTCGGTCGGACATGACCCAGGGGATGGGTCGACCGTCGACCGGTGAGCAGGGGGTACATTTCCGTCTCTTGCCAGCCAGGCGAGCAAGTTTCAGCTTGCCGGCACCATGCTGGATTTTCTGTGGCGGCGGTCGGCGAGGACCCAGGACCCCGAGGGGACGGCCTGTCAGTGGTGCCGGAAGGTCATCCCCGCGAAAACCAACGAGGAGCTCTT
>DASXGF010000692.1:0-3689 GCA_036489275.1 Myxococcaceae bacterium
CACCGCCGGGATCGAATCCACCGCGAAGATGAGGTCGGTGAACTCCACCGCGACCAGGGCCAGGAACAGCGGGGTCACCATCCGCCTTCCATCCACCCTCGCGAAGAAGTGTTCGGTGTCCTGACCCGGGGCCACCGGAAGCACCCGGCGGGCCAGGCGGATCAGCACGTTGTTCTCCGGGTGGCCCTCCTCGCCGCGGAACAGGAGCATCTTCACCCCGGTGACCACCAGGAAGGCCCCGAAGAGGTAGAGGGTCCAGTGGAAGCGGTGGATGAGCGAGACACCGACGAGGATGAACACCGCTCGCATCGTCAGCGCCCCGAGGATTCCCCAGAGGAGCACCCGGTGCTGCTGGCGTGCCGGAACCCCGAGGGCGCCGAAGAGGACGACCATCACGAAGATGTTGTCGACGCTCAGCGCCTTCTCGATGAGGTACCCGGTGGTGAACTCGAGCCCGCGCTGCGCGCCGTAGAAGTGGAAGACGCCGGAGGCGAACACCGCGGCGAGCGAGATCCACACCCCGCTCCAGATCGCCGCCTCCCGCAGCGACACCACGTGCGCCTTCCGGTGGAATACGCCCAGGTCGAGGGCGAGCATCACCCCGACGAAGGCGAGGAAGCCCACCCACAGTGGCCAGCTTCCCAGCGTGACGACGGACAGCACCGGACAGGCTCCTCCCGGGGCGACCCGCCACGTCAGAGGAGTGCTCGGGGCCGCCCGACCGCACTCGATGTGCGCCGGGGCGAGCCTTCGGACAAAGAGATAATTCAGTGCCTTTCCATCGGCCTGACCGATGGACGGAAGGGGCGCCGGGCCCGCTCGCGCTGACGGCGGGCGATGAGCCGCCGGAGCGAGGTCCGCATCCCGTGGCGGCGCATGAAGCGCTCCAGCCGGATGAGGGCCCCTCGCGCCCAGCGGACCTCCCGGCCGAGGACGAGGAGGCCGATCCCCACCACGAGCCAGCCCGGGCCGGGGAGGGGAATCAGGATGATGCCGACGACGACCAGCACCCAGCCGCCCACGAGGTTGGCCAGGCGCCGCAGAGATCGGCCCGTTTCATCAGCCGCCGGCGTGGATGGTCGCGTCACGGGCTCCCACCGGCCACCCGCCGGACGAGGGATGCATCGCGCGGAGGCGCCGGATGCGCTCCCGCATCGAGGGGTGGGTGGAGAAGAGGTTGAGGATGCCCTCGGTCGCCGAGAAGGGGTTCACGATGAAGAGGCTGGCAGTGGCCGGCTGCATCGGGGCCGGGATGGCGTGCGCCGCCTGGTCCAGCTTCTCCAGGGCGCGAGCAAGCGAGTCGGCGTCGCCGGAGATCTCCGCCCCGGTCACGTCGGCGCCGTACTCGCGGGAGCGGGAGATCCCGAGCTGGATGAGCGTCGCGGCGATGGGCGCCACCAGCGCGAGGAGCAGGGACTGCACGGGCGAGGGCCCGTCATCGTCCGAGGCCGCCGCGCCGAAGAACCCCACCGCGTGCGCCACGTAGGTGATGGCCGCGGCCACGGTGGCGGCGATGCTAGAGACGAGGATGTCGCGGTTCTTCACGTGGGCGAGCTCGTGGGCCAGCACGCCGCGGAGCTCGCGACGGTCCAGCACCTCGAGGATGCCCGAGGTGACGGCGACCACCGCGTGCTCGGGATTTCTTCCGGTGGCGAAGGCGTTCGGCTGGGCTTCAGGGATGAGGTACAGCCGGGGCACAGGGATGCCGGCGCGGGCCGAGAGCTCGGCCACCATCCGGTGGAGCTCGGGCGCCTCGGCCGGCGAGAGCTCCTGCGCCCGGTGCATCGCGAGGACGATCCGGTCGCTGAAGAAGTAGGCGCCCAGGTTCATCACCACCGCGAGCACGAGGCTGAACCCGAGCGCGTTGGGTCCGATCACGCCGCCGAGCCCCACCAGGATGGCGGACAGGATGCCCAGCAGCAGAACGGTCCTGAGCTGATTCATCTGGAATGACCTCCGTGCTCTCACCGTTAAGACGGCGAGCACACATCGGCAAATCGATAAACTCGCAGCAACCGATTGTTCTTCCCGATGGGGGACCGAGGCAGCGATGGACTGGCTGAACTACCACCACCTCTTCTACTTCTGGACGGTGGTCCGCGAGGGCGGGGTCTCGAAGGCGAGCAAGGTGCTCCGGCTCGCCCAGCCGACGGTGAGCGGGCAGATCAAGGCGCTGGAGAACGCGCTGGATCAGAAGCTGTTCGAGCGCCAGGGCCGCTCGCTGGTGCTGACCGACGTGGGGCAGGTGGTCTTCCGCTACGCGGACGAGATCTTCAACCTCGGGCGCGAGCTGCAGGACACGCTGCGCGGGCGCCCGGTCTCCCGTCCCCGGCGGCTGGTGGTGGGCGTCTCCGACTCGGTCGAGAAGCGGGTGGCCCACCGGCTGCTCGTGCCGGCGCTCGAGTGGGGGGAGCCGGTGCAGCTGGTGGTCCAGGAGGCGCGTCCCGAGCGGCTGGTGGCGGAGCTCGCCGCGCACAGCCTCGACCTCGTCCTCTCCGATACGCCGGCTCCCTCGCCGGTTCGCGCCTACAGCCATCTGCTGGGCGAGTGCGGCGTGGGGCTCTTCGCGCGGCCGGCGCTGGCGAGGAAGCTCGCCCCGGGGTTTCCGAAGTCGATGGACGGCGCTCCGCTGCTCACCGCGGCCGACGGCGCGGTGCTGCAGCGCTCGCTGGCGCACTGGTTCGAGACTCGCGGCATCCGGCCGCAGGTGGTGGGCGAGTTCCAGGACAGCGCGTTGATGGAGTCGTTCGGCGAGGCGGGGGCCGGGGTGTTCCCCGCTCCCGAGGCGGTGGAGTCCGAGGTGCGGTCCGCCTTCGGCGTCGAGCGGGTCGGATCGCTGGAGGGGGTGCGCGAGCGCTACTGGGCGCTCACCGTGGAGCGGAAGCTGAAGCACCCGGCGGTGGTCGCCATCACCGAGACGGCCCGCTCCGAGCTGTTCGGGAGCGCGGCGGGCTGAGACGTCAAGTCAGCTTGACATGGAGGTGCCAGACACCTTCAACCCGCGCCGAACGACCGGCGCGCGAAGCTCTACCGCCGTGACCGGGAGCCCGCCGCGTCAGCGAGCAGCAGGCCGAAGACGATGCCCGCCGCGGTGAGGATCATCTGGAACCCGGTCTCGATGCTCGTCGGCACGTCGCGGTCCACCAGCTTGAGCAGGCTGCGGTACCCCACGCTTCCCGGCACCAGCACCAGCACGCCCGGGATGGTGACCAGCCACACCGGCCGCGCGCGGAGCCGGGCATTCAGGTGGGCCACGAGGCCGATGACCACCGCGCCCACGAACGCGCCCAGCGCCGGTCCCAGTGAGCGCGAGACGGCGCGGCCGACCACGGCCGCCAGCAGCGCCGAGGCGACCACGGTGGGCGCCTCGTTGCGTGGCGCCCGCAGGACCACCACCGCCGCCAGGCCGAGCGCCGCGGCGCCGAGGAGGTAGATGCCCGGGGGGAGATCCACCGGCGGTACACGCTCCGGACCGAAGAGGCGCGAGCCGAGCGCGCCGCCCAGCACCGCGCCGATGACCAGGGCGAGGAAGGTCACCGATGCCGCGCCCAGACCGGCGAGGCCGGAGAGGAGATTTCGCGTCTGAAGCTCGCGCACTCCCTGGGTCAGCGTGAAGCCGGGGAGCAGGACGACGACCGCGCCGAGCGTCGACACCCTGGGGTCGAGCGGCCAGATCCGCGCCGAGGCGA
>DASXGF010000694.1:0-3466 GCA_036489275.1 Myxococcaceae bacterium
TCGAGGGGATGGCGACCGCCACGACGGCCGACTCGCGCCAGCCGAGCATGAAGAGGACCAGCAGCGAGACCCCCAGGATGGACAGCGCCATGTGGAACAGCAGCTCGTTGGACTTCTGCGCGGCCGAGGCTCCGTAGTTTCGGGTCACCGAGACCTGGACGTCGCCGGGGATCACCCGTCCCTTCAGGCCGTCCACCTGTGAGAGGACGGCCCTGGCGACGGCGATGGCATTGCTCCCCGGACGCTTGGAGATCGCGAGCGTGACGGCAGCTTCCTCGGCGGCTGCCGCCTGCCCGGCGTGGACTGCATTGCCGAAGAAAACGTACTGCCTCGGTTCCTCGGAGCCATCCTCGACCTTGGCGACCTCGCGGAGGTGAACCGGGTCTGCTCCGTGGACGCCCACGACCGCCGAGGCGACTTCCTCGGCGCTGGTGAAGAAGCCAGCCGTCTGGACGATGATCTCGTGGTCGTCGGCGGTGAGCGCGCCCGCAACCTCCTGCCGGTTGGAGGGGCCGAGCGCGCGGAAGACGTCAAGGACCCCCAGGCCCCGCGCTGCAAGCGCCCCGGGGTCGAGCTGGATCCGGACCTGCCGCCGATAGCCACCGATCAGGAGGGTCTCCGAGACGTCGGGGACGTGCTTGATCTCGGCCTCGACCTGCGCGGCCACCCGCCTCAGCGACAGGTGATCCTCGGTGCCGGAGTGGAAGGTGAGCGCCAGGATCGGCACGTCGTCGATGGAGCGGGTCTTGAGGAGCGGCTGAGAGGCGCCGGCAGGGATGCGGTCGGCGCTCGCCTGGAGCTTTCGCTGGAGCTTCACCAGCGACCGCTCGGGATCCTCGCCGACCCGGTAGCGAACCACGACCAGGGAGCGGCCGGGCTGGCTGGTCGAGTACACGTATTCCACCCCGGGGATCTCCCACGTCAGCCGCTCGAGCGGCGCCGAGACCCGGCTCTCGACCTCCGGCGCGCTGGCGCCGGGCATGGCGACGAAGATGTCGAACACCGGGACCTTGATCTGCGGCTCCTCCTCGCGTGGCAGGATCACGATGGCCAGCAGCCCCACCAGCACCGAGCCGACGACCAGCAGCGGGGTCAATCTGGAGCCGATGAAGACCCGGGCGAGTGTCCCCGCCAGGCCGAGACGAGGCGGGCTCATCGGGATTCCTCCACGCTGTCGCCGTCGACGAGTCCGGTCGCTGCCAGGGCGACCTTCTCGCCGCCCGAGAGGCCGGAGGAGATCTCCACCCGCCCTTTCCACTCCCGGCCCGAGCGCACCAGCCGGAGCCGGGCGACGCCGGAATCGACGACGAACACGCCCTCGAGCTGGCCGTGGCGAACGACGGCCTCGGTGGGGACGGTGACCGTGCGCGATTGGGTGCCGGCGAGGAGCGCACGTCCGAACTGACCCGAGCGGAGTCCGGTGGTGTCGGGCAGATCGATCTTGAACAGCCGGGTCCTGGTCGTGGCATCGGACGCAGGCTGGACCTCGGCCAGCCGGCCCTCCAGCTCGAGTCCCTCGATGCGGACAGGCACCGCGTCGCCGATCGCCAGACGTTCCCCGGCGGTCTCCGGGACCTGCGCCTCGAGGCGGAGCGCCGAGCGGGCCTCCAGGACGAGGAGGGGCTGCCCGGGCAGGGCAGTGTCCCCGATGCTGGCGATCTTGGAGGTGATGACCCCGGCGAACGGCGCCCGGAGCACCCTGCGCTCGGCGATGGAGCTCGCCTCGGCCTGCCTCGCCAGGGCGACGGTCCACTGCGACATGGCGGCCTCGTAGTCGGCGACCGAGATCGCCCCTTGCCCCACTAGGCTGGTGGCCCGGGCGCGGTCGCGGGCGGCTTGCGCGGACACTGCCCGGGTCTGCTCCAGACGCGCGTCGACCTCGCGGGCCGAGAGCTTCACCAGGACCTCTCCGGCCCGGACCGAGCTTCCGAGACCGACGCGGATGTCTGCAACGGTGCCGCTGATCAGCGGCGCGATGGTCGCGCTCCGCGTCGCACGGACGGTGCCGACGACCTCCGTGACCATGACCTGCGGCGAGCGCTCCGCCCGTCCGAACCGGACGGTCGCCGGTCGTGCGCCGGGCGCGTTCCGCGGCGCCGACTTCGCGACGCATGCGGAGAGGAGTGCGAGCAGCGCGAGCGCGGCGATCGGAAGCGTCGGGGAGCGAGCCATGGACCGGATGCAAGGCAGCTCCCGTGCCGGCGCTGAAGCGGCGGAAGTGCCCGTGCTTCCTGAAGTTCGGGGCGGGAACGAGAAACGAGATCTCGCGACTCGCGAAAACTCGCGACCGCGGCCCGTGCCTTTGCGAACTGGACGAAGTCCCGCAGGCCGTGGCCTAAGTTGCGGGATGACCGACGACTCCGCCGCGGGCTGGTTCGAGCTGTACGACTTGAGGGTGGAGGTCGTTGCCCCGCCCGGCGCGCGGCTCTGGTGCGGCGCGCGTCCAGGAGATCACTTCACCCTCGAGGGAGAGACGCTCCGGCTGCCGCCCGGGCAGGGCTTCTCCATCTACTCGCTCGCCACGGTCCTGCCGTTCCTCGCCGCGAAGCAGCGGGTGACCGACCCCGGCGACTGGATGTCCACCGACGCCGAGATCGCTTGTCCTGACCCGAACTGCCCCTCCCGCCTGCGCATCACCCGTACCGGGCGCCGGCGCTTCCGCCACGCCGACACCACCGCCGTCCCGCTCCTGGGCGCACCGTGATCCCGCGCGCCGAGCTCGGTCCGGGAATCTCCATCTCGCGGTTGATCAAGGGCGGCTGGCACCTCGCCGGAGATCACGGCGACGTGGATCCGGAACAGGCGATCCACGACATGGCGACGTTCGTCGACGCGGGCATCACCACCTTCGATTGCGCGGACATCTACACCGGCGTCGAGGAGCTCATCGGCCGCTTTCGCCGGGAGTACCCCGGCCACGCGGCCCGGCTCCGTGTCCACACCAAGTTCGTTCCCGACCTCGACGAGCTCGCCACCGTCGATCGGGCCTACGTCGAACGGATCGTGGATCGGTCGCTCCAGCGGCTCGGCGTGGAGCGGCTCGACCTCGTCCAGTTCCACTGGTGGGACCACTCCGTCGCCCGGTACGTGGACGTGGCGCTGGAGCTGGAGCGGCTGCGCAGGGTCGGGAAGATCGACCGCATCGGCGTGACGAACTTCGGCATCGCCGAGCTCGGCGAGATTCTCCAGGCGGGCGTGCCGGTCCTCACCCATCAGCTCCAGTACTCGCTGCTCGACGATCGCCCCGAGCACGGAATGGTCGAGCTCTGCCGGGCGCGGGGCATCGCGCTGCTCGCCTACGGGACCGTCGCCGGAGGGTTCCTCTCCGACCGCTGGCGGGGTGAGCCTTCCCCGGCCGAACCGCTCGTCAACCGCTCCCTGGTGAAGTACCGACTGATCATCGACGAGTTCGGTGGCTGGCCGCTGTTCCAGGAGCTGCTCACGGCGCTGCGCCAGGTCGCCCAGC